>CAZPDY010000159.1:0-3777 GCA_964585455.1 uncultured Candidatus Bathyarchaeia archaeon
GGATAAGGTTGCTGATATTGCGGAGGATACCCCCACCAACATCTACCAAAGCCTCTGCCCCGACCTCTGCCGAAACCCCTACCAAAGCCTCTGCCCCTTCCTCTCCCAAATCCAGGTATAGGATTCATGAACCCGGGAACAGGATAACCAGCACAATAACCAGCTGCTCTTCCAGTCATAGATCCTAAGCCCCACGGTCCTGTTCTATCTCCTCTTGGCATTTTTTATGTTTCACCTCTTTTTGTGTTTATGCACATAATCATTTATGGGATAACGCACAGAAATATATAAATGTTACGGCTTCAATATACATAAGTGATCATCATGGCTTGGAGACGACGATACAGACGCGGCAGAAGGGGACGATTCCCCAAACCAGTCACGATACCAAATCCCACAAAAGTGGACAAACTAGTTCCAACTCCTCAGACAAACCTCAGGCTTATCTTAATCGAGCCAGCAGAAGTCGAGGCATTAAGGCTAGTCGACCTTGAAGAACTGTCTCAAGAAGAAGCGGGTCAGAGGATGGGGGTCTCAAGAGGAACAGTGTGGAGACTTCTTCAAAGCGCTAGAAGAAAGGTTGCCCAAGCCCTCACAGAAGGAAACCCGCTTGTTATTTCGAAACAAGAAAACGCAACCAATGAGTAAACGCTCCTAACGAAAGGCGATGTGATGATAAAAAAGACCTATTTCTTAGAGATGCTGGGTTCAGTTCAATTGGTTGCAGGTATGCTTCTTATCATGTTTTGGTCATTTTACTCATGTTTGGAGAAAATGGCTGGGATTTACAGAAAGCGGGCTATTCAATAACTCGAATTGCGCTTTCTGGACATTGGACTTCGCACGCCCTACAGACTAGACACTCTTCGACTTTCACGAAAACGGATTTTCCATCATTGAGTTCGAAAACTCCCACTGGGCAAATCTCCACGCATGTTCCACATCCTGTGCACTTTATCGTTGTCAACTATAATTTTCACCATTTAGGGTTCAATCCAAGCGCATTAAGAGACCAATCAATAAAATAGAAGTCTTCTGTTCTATTAGTGAATTTTCATGTAGGATTAATTGAGCCACGGTCTAACAATGTGTGTGTGCGCGCGACTCTGAATAATCTTGAAACAATCGAAAGTCGCAACGGATATGAAGAAGCTCTTAGGATAAGCTGGGCAGAAGAGTCAATATCGTAAGATGCAGGGCTCTTGGCCTCAACTGCAGCCACGGTCTCCTAAGCACTTGCATTAATTTCTGTCGTCGCCTCAGTGCCGAATCGCGCGCTTGCGCGCGTGTGGGAGGGTGTATAGGGGATAGGTAGAAGAAGGTAGGAGTGATTGAGTCTGAGTGATGGTGAGAGCGTCACCTGAGTGATGGCGAAGAGCGCAGGTGACAAAGAGAGAGGGCCTAAAGCTTTATGCTCACCCGCTTCCCTAGAACTTCAAACACCAACCTCTCCACTTTCCCCTTCTGCTCTTTCGTCTTATCCGAAAGTTGTCCGTGTTCTCTCTCCAGAGCGTCAAGCCTGACTACCTCTGCCTCCTCCCCCCTCTTCAGTTCTTCGAGGCTCCGTCGCAGTTCATCGAGCCGCGTCTGCGCCTTCTTCGCTTTCTCAGAGGAAACCAGCTTCTGACTCGAAGCCAAAGCACGCGCGCATTCTTGTCGCAGGCTTTCCAGTCTGTTCCCATTCAGAATCTCCTCAACTTCTTCCTGAGCCTTCTTCAAGCGGCTGCTCTTCAGCTTAAGCCGCTCACCATCCATCGCCCTTCCTACTTTCTTCAGTATGCCCTTAAGCGTCGGATACCCGTTTTCCTCAGTGGCGAGAGCTGTGAACGGGTTCTCCAAGTACTGGGCAAGCTTCTCTGCCTCCACAGACGTAAGCGCGTGTTCAGGGTCCCTCATGTTTGCAAACTTCATTAGAGGCTTTTGGAGATGCCTCAAATCATACTTCACCCGCCCCTTCAACTGCTGAACCGCTAGATTCGCCTCAGCGAGACTGCCCAGTTCTGCACCGCCACGCATGGAATCGATGCTTCGTTCGGTCTCTTCTATCATCCTCTGAAAAGATTGAATGCTCTCTTCACTAATCGCTTTTTGCTGTACAAGTCGCTCCAAGCCATCTGCCAACCTCATTATTTCATCCGTTTCTGAAATCAGAGATTCTAAAACTCTCGCCTTTGAGTAGTCACTCGACAAAAAAGAGCCTAACTCAGTGACCGCGCCCGCCAGCCTCGTGAATGCAAAGTCGAATCTCTTCCTTGTGATGATAAACACGGGTGAAATTCGAGGAAACCAAACATTCCTCTCCCGCGCTATGGAAAAGAGCGTTTTTCCCAAGGCTCTGTTCAGCCCGTCTAGTTCGCTGAAAGACATTCTGGTTGGGAAGGCAACCTTGTCGATTTGTTTCAAGAAGTATCTGGAGAGCTTTTCTGTAACCTTAGCTTTGCGAACCGCCTGCCCCTTCTCCAGTTCTTTACCTGCCTCTTCCGCTAACTTCTCACACGCTTCACGGACATCGCCCAACCTCTCCTTTAGCCTGACGATTAGTTTCTCACTCTGTCCACTAAAAGGCTGCAAGACGTTGACTGTTTCCCTTTCAACCCACTGCTTGAGTTCTTTTATCGGCACTTCGAGAGTTGAAGAAATCATTGTCACTTCCGTGATGTCGAGATAAAAAATTGAGGAAGTGGTATTAAGATGTTTTCCAAAAAAGCTCGTGAGTTCTTCGCAACCCAAAAGCTTACAATCCCAGCAAGGTTTAAGGCTAAAACATCAAGCCCTCTAACACTAAGAAAACAACGGATTGCATGACTATGGAAGAAACCACAAAAATCCTCGCCAAGGCACGCAAAGAAGGCAGAATAAACCTTCTGGAGCCCGAAGCCAAGGCAATATGCCGAGAATACAACATCCAAGTCACAGAGTTTAAAGTGTCCAAAAACGAGGAGGAAGCCGTCAAGTTCGCTGAAGAAATAGGGTTTCCCGTGGTTCTCAAGGTAGTCTCGCCCGAGATCATCCACAAATCCGACGTGGGTGGTGTCATGGGGAACTTGAAAACCCGCGATGAGGTGAAGAAGGCTTACAAAACTATTCTCGCCAACGCGAAGGAATACCAACCAAACGCGAAGATAATGGGCATTCTCGTGCAGGAAATGGCTCCACCTTCGACGGAAGTCATAATAGGCGCTGTCAAAGACGAGCAATTTGGACCCTCGGTGATGTTCGGGTTGGGCGGAATTTTTGTGGAAGTCCTAAAAGACGTGGTATTTCGTGTTGCTCCAGTGACGAGGCAAAGGGCTGAGGCTATGATTACTGAGATAAAGGCTTACCCAGTCTTGCGGGGATACCGAAACCAGCCTCCTCGAGACACGGGCGCAATAGCTGAAATAATAGTCAACACTTCCAAACTCGTGACAGAGCACCCGGAAATAAGAGAGTTAGACTTGAACCCCGTGATGGTCTACGAGAAAGGAGCCATAACAGTCGATGCGAGAATCATACTCGAAGCGTAACGTGATTCCTGCATGGACGCCGACTTGGCAACGAGGAGGAGTACTGTCGAGGCTTGAAGGGGCTGAGAGACGTGCCTGACGAAAAAGAGCAAGAAATAAGAAAACTTAGCCAAGAACTGAAGTCTCTCAAGGAGCAACACGACTCGCTCAGTCTGGATGCGCAGCAGTGGGCAGAAAAAAGAGATGCAATCCACAAACGGATTAAAGACCTGCGATTAGAAGCCGCAAACACCAAGGAACGACGAGACGCCGTTAACGCAAGAGTGAAAGC
>CAZPDY010000160.1:0-3728 GCA_964585455.1 uncultured Candidatus Bathyarchaeia archaeon
GTACTGGCTTAGACTTCTCAGTGACTCGTCAAAGGCTTGGGTTGAAGGCGCCTTAGGAATGATTCATGAAGGCAGTGTAGTCAACCGAGTATACCTTCTCAAAACAGTCTCTGTTCAGGGAAGCTACTCAAGCGGCTACGGCTCTGCAGTTCTGGAATGTTACGTGAACGGTTCAGTCATCAATCTTCATCTCAGCACTTGGAGGGAAAACGCGTGAAACTAAAATTGCAGAAGAAAGGAAAAGAGAAGCTTGAAGAAGAAGAGGCAGACGCTGTCTCAGAAGAAACGCTGGCTGGATACCTAAACCTGAAGAGGTGGACTGTCCCAGAAGGATACGCCGAGGTTGAAACCTACCCGCTGAAGGCTCCCTTCTCCTACGCCTCTGTGGTTCAGAACGAAGACACAGGAGTATACTTCTACATTATCGACGAGTTGCCTCTGGCAAAAGAAGAGACCGACCTCTTCTTCAGGATGAGAAACATCTTAGAATACGAGCTGCATGCCCCTCAAGGGGAGGAGTCGCTGAGCGAATCTTTTCAAGCTCAGATGCCCGTTATCATCGACTCTCATCCGAAGGTATTCAAAGACGTCTCTTCCATAAGCCTCAGAAAAATCCTCTACTACTTGGAACGAGATATCGTCGGCTACGGAAAAATCGATCCATTGATGTTCGACCCCTACGTGGAAGACATAAGCTGCAGCGGCATCGACAAACACATTTTCCTCTGGCACAGACGGTACGAAAACATCCGAACGAACGTCTTCTTCAAAGAAGAAGAGGAACTCGACGACTTCGTCATGAAGATAGTGCACAAGGCAGGAAAACATGTCAGTATAGCCTTCCCAATAGTAGACGTCACCCTGCCTGGACAACACCGCTTAGCCGTGTCCTACGGAAAAGAAACCACGCCCTCGGGAACGAGCTTCACCATCCGAAAGTTCCGCGAAGACCCCTTCACCATAGTGGATTTGATTGAAAACGAGACCATTGACGCCAACATCGCGGCTTACCTGTGGCTCTTGATGGAAAACAAGATGTCAGTAATGATAATGGGAGCCACGGGAGCAGGCAAGACAACCGCCTTGAACGCGATTGCATGCCTCGTGAGACCCAACTACAAGATAATCTCCGTGGAAGAAGTCGCAGAAATCAACCTGCCCCACGAAAATTGGACTCCGACGATTGCTCGTTCAGGGTTCGGAATGGAGAGTGAGGGAGAAATCACACTCTACGACTTGATCAAATCCGCCGTGCGTCATCGTCCCGACTTGATCATCGTGGGCGAGGTCAGAGGCGAAGAGGCTTACGTGCTCTTCCAAGCCCTTGCGACGGGACACGGCGGCTTGTGCACGATTCACGCAGAAGACGTGGAGACGGCGATCAAGAGGTTGACGCAGCCGCCGATGAACATACCATCGTCCATCATGTCCCTCATGAACTGCGCAATCATCGTGAAACACGTCAGAACCCCCATTTTCCTAGGCAGCGAGAAGAGGCTTTCCAGCAGAAAATTCATCCGCGTGACCGAAATAAAGAACGTAAACTCAATTAAAGACGCGTTCACTTGGGGGGCATCAACAGATACTTTTCAAGAAGACTTGAACGACAGCTACTTGATAGCTAAGATTGCTAAAGACTTGGACATTTCTGTCGAACGAGTCACGGACGACTTGGAACAACGAAAGAAGATGTTGTTGGACATGGCTGAGCATAACATCCGAGACTACCGCAGCGTGAACGACGTCTTGAGTAAGTACTACTTCAACCCGAAAACGCGAGGAAAACAAAACGGGTGACCGTCCATTGGCATCCGGTCTTAAACCACTGCAAATGTTCAGCTCGATGATAAAGCTGCTCTCTGGAAAACAGAAGGCTACTGAAATCGACAAAGAACTCCCCTTCACCGTGATGCTGTTCACCTTGATGGCTGCCAGCGGCATCGCCATCTACGACGCTTGGAAGAAAATGTGCCGAGTGAACCTGCTACCAGCGACACAGAAGGAAGCCCAAGAAGTTGTGCGACAAGTAGAGGTTCTAGGACGCGACCCCCTAACCGTGATGTACAGGAAAGCAGAAGAAGCTAACTCCAAAACGTATCGAGACTTTCTCGCAGGATACGTTTCCTCAGTGAAGAGCGGCATAAACGTGACTAACTACTTGAGGAGCAAGCTTCGTTCCATCTTAGACACGCAGAATGCGGCTGCTTTTCGTTCAATCGAGAAGCTGGGGACTCTGGTCGAAGCGTATGCAGTTATGCTCATCGTTACTCTGTGTGTTTACATTCTGTACGTCGTGATGGCTACAACAGCGACTTTCGAGTACATGTCAGCGGGCTTACCCTCATCAGCATCAGAGCCTCTAATGTATGCCTTGATCTTCCTCGCAACTCCCTTCATCACGTTCGTCTTCATGGCTATAGCTAACCTCGCTCGTCAGAGCAACATGATCTCTCTGAAAGAAGCCTACCGAAATGGAATGATCTCGGGCGGCGCAGTTACAGGAATTTTCGCTGCCACGATGCTCCTGCCGCAGTTAGGGTTCATCGTGGACGCTTTGACTTTGCCCGGGCTAGTAACTGTCTGTCTCTTAGCGATTTCTCTGCCCCCCGCTTTCATCTATTGGAAGATTGCTAAAGAAAACTTCGCAGCCGAAGAAGCCATGCCCAGCTTCCTCAGGGACATAACCGAGTCCAGAAAGATCGGGCTGTCTCCCGTGAAGAGCATAGTCCACGCCACCGAGAGAAAGGCATACGGTTCATTCAGCAAGACTCTGAAGTTGGTCCGCAGCCAGATCGAGTGGGGTATCCCCCTCAGGAAGATCTTTGGCAACATTAAGAGACGCATTCGAAGCTGGCCCGTTTTGGTCTATTTCTTGATTTTGATCGAGACCATAGAGTTCGGAGGAGGGTCTTCGGACGCTTTGGAAATTTTGTCGGACTACAGTGAGAAGAACAGAGACATAGAAGCCAACAAGCGTTCCACCCTCAAACCCTACGTCATGCTGGCGTTCGTCTGGAGCGTGTTGATTGCCCTCACGACTTCCATAGTGGCGATAACAATCTATGTCCTCACCCAAATCACCGCTCCAGGCGCGTCGCCAGCCATGTTCAGCTCGATGCAGCAGCAGTTGGTCATGTTTTCTTTGGGGATAATCTTTCAATGCTGGATGTCCGGCTTCTTCATAGGCAAGATTAGCGAGGGCACGTTTGCTGCGGGCTTCAAGTATTCGGCGATGCTTGCGCTGACTGGTTACGTGTCGCTCTTCCTGTCTCAGGGCTACTTGTCGGGCATGTTGGGTGCCACGACAGTATAGGGAGTGTGCTGAGGGTTGCCGACGTCTTCAGTGGACACGTTCTTTGCGTGTTCCCTCATGGTCATTCTCATAACGTCAGCAATGGTGGGAATGGCTAAAGTCGTGGAGCCCTACTTGAATGAGTTGGCAAACGCGAACGTGACTGATCGTTACCGGGGCTTGGCTGAATACCTCCTTCTAAGCAAAGGAAACCCACCAGATTGGGGAGAGACAAAAGATGCCATTCCATCTACCTTTGGCTTGGCGTCAGAGAATGGGCAGCCTTATGCGTTGGACTTGGACAAGGTTTCTCGGTTAAACAGTGACAATCGTTACGCTATCACTTATCCGCAGATGTTAGCCGCCTTAGGGACCAAAGACGTATCTCTCAACATGAAAATTCAACCACTGTTCGACGTTTCCATAAGTCTAACTT
>CAZPDY010000161.1:0-3715 GCA_964585455.1 uncultured Candidatus Bathyarchaeia archaeon
AATCACGTGGTGATGTATTGCAACGTTTTTTAGTTTGTCTTTGTGTTTTGCTAGGGTGTTTTCTAGCCAGATGTTTTGTCTGTGACCCACTTCTCCGTCGTCTCTGTCGGGTCGCGCAGAACTCAAGACGACTATAACGTTGTTTCCGACTTCTGTTATTTGCGAAAAGGGGAAGAATTGTCGGAATAGTAAGTAGCCAGTGGAGCGGTAATCGTGGTTTCCGCTCACGTAGATGGTTTTGTCTGCCTTCAACTTCTTCAGCTGTGTTGCGGCTGTTTGGAACTCGGATATCAAACCGTTCTCGGTTAGGTCTCCCGTTACCAAGATCACGTCCGGGGACATGGCGTTAATCTCCTTTACAGCGTCTTGGAAAACCTTCTTGTAGAACATCGGACCGCAATGGACATCCGAAATCTGGATGAGCAACATCGAAATTCAACCTTTCTGACTATTCTCTATCTTCTTTTATAGATGTTTTCGTAGCCGCAGTGGTCTGTGAAAGTAGGTAGATGTTGTCGAGTCAGTATCAGGGCTTCTTGTCTAAGGACGACAAAATCGTCTTATCTTCTCGTAGGCTTCTACGGGGGCTTTGACGTTTTCGACAAGCTTTTCGAAGGGACATTTATCGCTTTTTTTCATGTTTAGGATCGTGGGAGTGAGGTTTTCAAATTCGCTGCGGATGTTGTGGGTCTTTAATGTTTCTAATCCGCTTCTGCTTAAGGTAATCGCGAAAGTTGCTTTGACCTTTGAATAGGCACATAGTAACGCGGCTGCTTTGCCGATGACTCTGTCTGCAACAGAAGAACCTGAAAGACGGCCCAGTGTGTCAATTGCCTGCAGAAAACCAGCCAAGCCCTCAGCGTCTGTCTCGAAGATAATTTGAGAGTTTTTGACAAACACTAGGCTAAGGTTCTTATCCTTCAACGCACGCTTTGCTTGTTCTAAATCGTCCATTTTTAGTCGCTTAAGAACAGGGAATTATTTTCTTAAACCTTGCTAAGCTACTACGAAAAGTTCTTCCTCGGGAATTTTGGCGATTTCCCAAGCCAGTTCTTGGATTTCGTCTTGTTTCGTGTTTTTTCTCAATAGTTTCTGCTTCAGTTTTTCAAGCGCTGATTGATTAAGGCTGACAACTATTTTCTGTCCATCATTTTTCATAACAAATTCTGCTTGAATCTTTTTATAGTCGTTGATGGAAAGTTTTCGATTTCCTACGGTGCATTTTGTCGTGATTTGAAGCCCGTCTATTATGCAAGAAAATGGCACACGGAGAGGTAGAGAAGCTGTAACCCTCAACGAATTGTCTTTTGGCATGTTTAGCCGGTCTAGTCCAATAAGCCCCATTCGAACGCCGATTACTAGGAATGGTCCTAGATGTCCGTGAAATTCCGTTGCCTTATCCAAAATGGATTTCAACTCTGAAGGCGTTGTAGGTTCAGACATACTATTCCTCCTTTTTAGGCTTGTTTGGGGCACCATTTTTTGCGGCTATCCCTCTGACTATCAGAGCATTCATAAGGAATACGCCTATCGCTCCTCCAATAACGCCGCCTACGGCGTGAAGCCCTGACCACACTAGTGTTCCACCCCATCTGATTAGGACTGCTGGGTCCATGAAAAATGCCCCTATAACTAATCCCGCTACAGCCGCTGCAAAGACTGAAATTGCGAACAGGCTCGCTGAGCCATATAGCCTATTCTCAAATAATCTCTTGTAACCACTTAGAAATGCGAGAACATCGAACAGTATTGAGGCGGCGAAGAACCCGAAGAAGTGGAGAGCTGTTGGTCTAACAAAGATGTTGATTATTAATGCGATTAAGCCTACGAATGTTGCTGTCCCGAGCTTTCTCACCCACCACACTGCTAGTACTAAGGAAGCGAACCCTATTATGTCACAAAGGAAGGGCAGATTAAACATTTGAAAGACGATAGGCGACACCGTCACATTCAGGACCCCCCACAAGGCGGCAAAGATTGTTATTCCCGCCAGCTCACGAGTTGAGAAGTAGGTCATTAAACTGCACTCCAAGTATTACTTTTTTATAAAAATGTAATACCAATATTTAAACCTTCAGCTAACTAGAAAAGATGCTAAGTTGCTAAGGTAAACATCCTTTCTAGTGCCTTATTGGCTTTCTTTGCAATGTTTCTTGGAACGGTTACGAGGTTTTGTTCCTCTTTAAGTGAGCGATAAAGCCTCTTTAGAGTGGTTAGTTTCATGGCGTTGCACGTGGCACCCCCATAAGCTGGCAGAAATTCTTTGCCTGGGTTTTCCTTCCTCAGCTTATGAAGAATTCCAACTTCGGTGCCTATAATGAACTTCCCCGCAGAAGAAGCGTTTGCGTACCTGCAGATTTGAGACGTGCTTCCAATAAAATCAGCTATGTCCCTTACCTCCTTCGAGCATTCGGGATGCACCGCCACTGAGGCATCTGGGTGTGCTTGTTTCTGTTCCATGACATCTTCTTTCATGAACAATATGTGCGTGGGGCAGAAGCCTTGAGAGGGAATCGGAATGACCTTTTTGCCGGTCTTTTCTTCAACGTATTCTGCCAAATTGCGGTCTGGGCCGAAGAGCACAGTTTCCTCGTCTAGGGAGTCGATAATTCTAACCGCGTTCGCCGAAGTGCAGCAGACGTCACATTTGGCTTTTGCCTCTGCTAGAGTGTTAACGTAGAGCACGACTGGCGTGTGTAGACACTTCTGCTTCCACATTTGAAGTTGCTCAGCGGTAAGCATTTGAGCCATAGAACATCTCGCACCGGTGCAGGGTAGTAGAACCTTTTTTTCTGGGTTCAGGATAGCGGCTGATTCTGCCATGAAATCCACGGCTGCAAACACTATTATTTTTGCGTCTTTCTCTTCTCTCGCCCTGCTGCTGAGTTCTATGCTGTCGCCCACGTAGTCTGCGATGTCTTGGATTTCTGGGCGCTGATAGTTGTGGGATAGTATTATTGCCTTTTTTTCTTTCTTGAGTCTGAGAACGTCATCAGCAAGTGTCATGCGTTTCCTTCCAAAGGGGGGCAGTGTACTAAGCGTGTTGCTTAATATATCTTTGCCGTATTTTGCCAATTTTTCTATCTGCGTTAGGTTGTCTGCAGAATTCTGTGAATTCGACCAACAAACCCGCAACGGCTGAACTAATTCGTAGTCTTCCAACGTATTATTACGAAATCTGTCGAAGTTTATAAGCAGAAATAAAAACCAAAATTTTTTTGGTATCTCACGTTCTCCTAACACTGATAGCACGAATGGCTCCCTCAGTCACAAGTGTCTCAACTCAAGTAACCTACATGCTCAGCGTGTTTTGTTTCCTCTTCTGGGAACCGAAATAGCTACGAACGTCAGAGGTTTTGATTTTTCATGTCAATTCAACTATCCAGATAACATGCTCTACGTTTGGTTTTTGCTATTGAGATGTAATTTAGCATCAACGCTTGAGCCGAAGCAGACACGTATGCTGGCAGGCAAAAAAAGAATCTGTGCGGTCTGGTCAACTCTTACAGCAACAAAACTTTATTCTCTCCCCCTGCAGATTCTCTTGCGAGGAATAGCCTGATTGAAAGTTTTCAACAAAAGCATAGAATTCCAGACTAAGGGCGAGATAGACTTCATAGACCTTTCTGAGAAGGTTCAGGAAGTGGTCTCAAAATCTCAAGTAGAAAACGGTATAGTCCACGTTTTCGCCCCTCATGCGACTGGAGTCATAATC
>CAZPDY010000162.1:0-3700 GCA_964585455.1 uncultured Candidatus Bathyarchaeia archaeon
ACTAAAGAAGCAGCTTCACAGCCTCGCGCCCCTTCATTCCCCGCCGTATCCCCACCGCCTCAGCCTTAGAAGTAACCGCCTTAACCTCTGCATCAAGAACATCGTCGAAAGTCTTAACGCCGCTGACCATGGCTGCCGTCACGCTCAGCCTCTCTGCCGCGTCTACGTTTAAGAACCCACACATGACGAACCCCCTCTCACCCACAACCACAACGAGAGGAGGAGAATCTGGCAGGTCCACTTTCAAACCCAACGCAGTCTTCCCATCGATTTTCAGCCGACCAACTTCAATCATGACAGCCACTCGCCTCGTTTTAAGAACTCCAACAGTTAGAAGGCTTTTAAAAGCTTTTTATCAAGGGCACACATTAATCAGAGAAGACTCTTCACCGTGGGAAGAAGGAAATTGCTAGGAAAGTTCCGAGAAAGATACGAGAAAGCCATGCTCCCCGTCGGACAGTTTCTGGGTAGGTTAAACCTCTCGCCCAACATGCTCTCAATCCTCAGCTTACTCGCAAGCGCCCTAAGCGGCTGGTCCTTCTACTCGCAGAACCTCGTTCTCGGAGCCTTCTTCATAATAGTAACGGGCGTAGTCGACATGCTCGACGGCGCAGTAGCGCGGGCAACAGGAAAAACAACCATGTTCGGAGCAGTCATGGACCACGTCCTCGACCGCTACGCCGAGTACCTCATCATCATGGGCATAGTGTTGAGCAACTACGTAGATTGGATCTTGGGGATCTTCACTCTAGTCGGCATGCTCCTAGCCAGTTTCACTCGAGCCAAAGCTGAATCCATAGGCGGATTGAAAAGTTGCACGGTTGGGGTGGCTGAAAGACAGGAAAAACTCATAATCTTAATCGTGGGCTCATTCTTCTCAATCTACTACTTCGGCGCACTGTCGTACGCGGTATTGCTAGTCGGGGGGCTGTCACATTTCACCGTTATTCAAAGACTCGAATACACTTGGAAACAAACGAAAGGTGAATAACATTGGTCTACGACCTTGTCGCGATTGGAAACCCGGTATACGATATAATTCATACGCCGCACGTTTCCCCGGAAGGCAGGGTCCTCTCGGGTTGTAGCACGAACGCTTGCCTCGCCGCAGCAAAGCTTGGTATGAAAAACGTGACTCTCATCGGCTGCATCGGAAAGGATTTCTACGACAGGTTTATCGACGACTTGAGAAAACACGGCGTCGATTCTCCTAAAGCGAAAATCTCGAAAGAGACAGGGGGGTTCAAGCTCGTTTACGACATATCTGGCGACAGGACCCTCGAAGTTCTAGGAGTAGCGGGAAAAATCACCAAGAAAGACATCCCAGACGAATGTTTAGACGCACGTTACATTTTGCTCGGGCCAATCCTCCAAGAAATCGACCTCAACCTGATTTCATTCCTTAACGAAACAACTGACTCGAAGGTTTTTTTGGACCCTCAAGGCTTAGTCAGGAAAATCAGCCCAGACAAACAAATAATCTACCAAACCAGAAAGGAGAACCTTAGAAAAATCATTGGCATGGTTGATTTTGTCAAGCCCAACGAGCACGAGTCTCGCGTTATCACCAGGTCGAGTGATCCCTTTGTGTCGACTGAGATTCTCGTTGAATGGGGTGCAAAGGTGGGTATAACGACTCTCGCCGAGAGGGGTTCGGTTGTGTTTGACGGGGAGAGAACAGTCAAGGTTCCAGCGTACGAGACTCTTGCCATCGACCCGACGGGGGCAGGGGACGTGTACGGAGGAGCCTTCATCTACGAGTATTCGAGAACGGGAAACGTGGTTTCATCTTGCTTTTTTGCGTCAGCAGCCGCTTCTATCAAGGTAGAGCACTGTGGACCTGACTTTCCGCTGAATGAAGAAGAAGTAAGGAGAAGAGTCTCGCTGCTTGAGAAAAGTCGGTGAGTGGGAAATAGACAATTCTTAGGTGTTCTTTGTTCTTCTCGATAGGCATCCAAAAATAGGGCTAGTATCTTCTGCCTATGCGGTGTCTTCGCTCATCTCTGGCTCGTACTTTGACCACACCGCGATGCACGGCGCATGAAACGCAGTAGTATCTTGTTTCCACTGGTGCAGCGATGTAGGCTCCTTTTTGCCGTAGTTCCTTTGCCAAGGCATAGTCTACCATCGATATTCTCCGCGAAACGCGCTTGGCTTTGTCGCGGGGTACGAGTTCTCCGCATCCATTGCACTGCACTAACGAGCTTCTGCCTTTGCTGCCTTTTGACCTTCCGCGGCTTTTTCGTTTGACTGGCAAGTATTTTCACCTTCCTTCTGCAATAGCCAATTGTGAAGGATGCTTATATACTCATGCTTACTAGCCTCAAGAGTCAGTTTTCGAGTCTTAGCAGAGTTAGGGTTTGTGAGAGGGCAACAAAAATATATGAGGAGGGAATAAGCCATTGCCACAGAACACAACTGCTTAAGGGGTGCTTGTTGTTGGGAAAAATCGGAAAGGGCGTAAAGTGTAGTGTTTCGGGCTGTGACAGGGACGCTGCTCGTTCTTTGGTGGCGAGCAAGGTTACTGCGGCGGGGTTGAAAGTAGGCACTGAGAGGAAGGCGTATCTCTGCAAGGAGCACTACAAGGAGTTTAAGAAGGCTACGAAGAAGGATAGGACGCTCGAGAAATGGAGACAGAGGGGCTAATTAAGCACGCAAGGCTTGGCACAGAACATTAGGTGTGTCCACAAGCATTTTTAGAGAGGCAATCTAACTCTAAGCCAACAGAGGCGGGTTGAACAGTTTGCGCATACTCCAACTGCACTCGAACTTCATCGAATACAAGCCCGTGCAAAAAGAAATCGACATGGCAGAAGAGGTGGGAGAAGAGAAAAGACGGCTGGAAGAAGTCGTTGTCCTCTTCACGGCAGTCGAGAAAGGCGACGACGAGACTGTGGCTCGACAGGCTGTCGGACAAGCCCGAGATTTTCTAGCGAAACTCAAGGTCAACAGGATTCTCATATACCCCTACGCTCACTTGAGTAGCAACTTGGCGAAGCCCGCAACCGCACTAAAAGTAATAAAAGCAATGGAAAGGCACGCAAAGGAAAAGGGAATCGAAACCTTTCGTGCTCCCTTCGGCTGGAACAAACAATTCACAATCTCGATTAAGGGGCACCCGCTCGCAGAACAATCAAGGGTCATTCTGCCAGGAGAGGTAAAGAAAGACGAGAAAGTCTCTGAGGCGTTAAAGGCTGAAGAAAAAATCAAGTCGTCATGGTTTATCATGAACCTCGACGGAAGCATAGTGCCCGTCGAGAAATTCGACTTCGCCAAGCGTGAGAACCTTGAAAGATTCGCTAAATACGAAATCTCAAAGGTGAGAGCAAGCCAAGAAATGCCACCGCACATAACGTTGATGAGAAGGCTTGAGCTCGTCGACTACGAGCCCGCCAGCGACCCAGGAAACCTCAGATGGTACCCGAAGGGAAGGTTGATAAAATCTCTGATTGAACAATTCGTCACAGCCACCATAATCGAGTACGGCGCCATGGAAGTCGAAACGCCAGTCATGTACGATTTTAACCATCCCAGCCTAAGCGACTACTTAGACCGGTTTCCAGCGAGGCAGTACGTCATAAAGTCGGAAGACAAAGACCTTTTCCTCAGGTTCGCTGCTTGCTTCGGTCAGTTTCTCATGCTTCACGACAGCCGTTTTTCGTATCGACAACTTCCCCTACGGATTTACGAGTTGACTAGG
>CAZPDY010000163.1:0-3668 GCA_964585455.1 uncultured Candidatus Bathyarchaeia archaeon
CCGAGAGTAGGGCGCGCCAGCTCAGGTTGCTCATCGACCAGAAGAACTCGAGGACAGTGAGTCCCGCGATGATGCTGTACGCTGCAGCCTCTGAGCCTGATGTGTTTAGCAGGTGGACGTGGAGAAAGTATATGAGGATGTAGCCGACGGCTGCGATTGTTTCTCCGATGACCACGAGGCTCGCGCGAATTCGGTACTTGTCGGAGATTCTGCCCCACAAGAATGTCTGCGAGACACTGTTGGCTATCATCGTGAGGCTCGCGAGAAGAGTTGTAGCCGTGACAGAGAGCCCCAGACCCGCCATCAAGTACAGGGACAGGAATGTGTAGAACAGTCCTCTTCGCGCCATCGCCATGAACTGATAACTAGAGAGTCCAAGCGTCGTTTTCCTGTTCAAAGCAATCTACGAAGGATGAAGCGTCTCCTTTATTCAACTTTTGGTAAGCACCGTAAAGATAGCTTTAAAGGGCTCGAAGCGTGTTTCCAACTTGTCCGCAAACTGTGGGCGCAACGATGAAGAACACTGGCGTCGGAAACGCTTTCTCGGCAGGGTTCGGCTTAGCCCTGGGCGTGATGATGGCTAACACGCTTCCTCTCATGAAGCCTCCAGAGAAAACAGAACTGGTAATCCTCTGCCAAAAGTGTGGTTACAGGAACCCCGAAGAGAATAAATTCTGCAACGAATGCGGTCGCCCCCTCTACCATCCACTCCGGACAACATGCTCAAAATGCAGTGCAACCGTGACGGCTACGAGGTTTTGTGGAGTATGCGGGACATTACTTCAAGAGCAACAGAGAAAAAGGGGACGTAGAACGAAGTAGGATTACCCTGGAAGTTTTTCTCCACAGCTTCCGCAGAACTTCGTTCCAGAAGGGTTCTTCGTGTTACATTTCGGGCAAGTTACTTCAGCCGCTGCAGCGGGTAAGGGTTTGCCGCAGCTTCCGCAGAATTTCATGCCGACTGGGTTCTCTGCCTTGCAGTTTGGACAGACTATTGAGGGTGTCGGGGCTAGGGTTGTTCCACAGTTGCCGCAGAATTTCGTTCCCACAGGGTTTTTTGCGCCACATTTCTGGCAGACCACGACTTCTTGGGGTTTTCCCGCTTGGGCTTGCTGCATCTGCTGTGCCATGATGTAGGGCATGGTTAAGCCCATTCCCGCTCCGAGTCCCGCTGCGGCTGCTCCGCCGCCCTCTGACCCCTTGAGTTCAGCGGCTGTTTCCTTCATGTACTGCATCGTCATGGCTTGGGCGCCCATTCCAGAGGCGAACCTTCTGGCTTCTTCTGGGATTTTGACGCCCTCGAAGACGCAGTCGATGATTTTTAAGCCTATTCTGGCTGCTTCGTCACTGATTTTTAGGGAGACTTTGTCGGTCGTGATGTCCACATTCTTGACGACAGTGAATATGTCGAAGCTTCCGAACTCGTTTATTATGCGTTCGTTTATGAATCAACGAATGTAGTTTTCGATGTCCCTGGACGACGAGACGCCTCGGTTGCCGAAGAATTCCATCACAAACAGCTTGGGGTCTTCAACTTTGTAGAGCAGGTATCCGTAGAATCCTAGTTCAGCTTGGTATTTAATGTCGCCGCTCGGCGCTGAGTAGGCTGTTCCGCCGAAGTTTCCTCGGAACTGGCTATTGCTGACGAAGATGACTTCGCATTCGAAGATGTCTCCGATGATGCCGAGTTTCTGCAGTGCACCAGTCAAGAGGGGGATGTTCTTGCTCGTTATAGTGTTCCTTCCGGGACCGAAGACATCGTAGGCTTTTCCGTCTCTGAAGAAGACAGCCCACTGGTTTTCTTTAACTATTACCTGGCTCCCGAATTTCAGGGAGAGGTTTGGAAACCTGTAAGCGATGTCTTCTGCTCCCGCATAATCCCATGCAACTTTTTCGATTAGGGGCATTTATCTACATCTCCATGGGTCTGAACGTTTTTTCTCTCTCGTTCCACTTAGATTCCAAGTCGAGTATTAAAGACTTGACGTTCTTTACCTTGGCTTCCACGCTGTCCCAGTTTTCGGCTTCACTGTCCTTGTAAAGCTCCTCGACGGCGTTTAGTATGGCTTTGATGTCGTTGTCTAAGGCTTTGTCGTAGTTGAACACGCGAGCGAGTTCATTCTCGTTAATCTGTCCCTTGCGGTCCCACCACCCAGCGTAGCCGTAGTCAGCGCGGTTGACTTTTTCGGCAACTCGGTCCAAAACTTGAATCACTTTCTTGAAGTGGTCGCCAGCGGCTTTTCGTCCAGCGTTCAGAGCTGCCAAGTAGATTTCTTCCCATCTGTGGCGTAGGGCTTTGAAGTCGGCGTAGTAGTAGTCTCGGAGTTTCTTGTCCAGCTCCCGCAAATCCTCCTTTGTTGCGTAGCCTCCTGTGAACACGTTCTGGATTTTGTCGAAAAGTCCCTGTTTTTCTTTTACTTTTTCGATTGTTTCTCTTTCTGCCATAGATTAATCTCCTACGTGATTTTGAATAGAGGTCTTCCTCCACCTAAAAGTTTTCCCTCGCAGCCGTCTACGACTATGGCGTAGTTCTCTCCTTTTAACGTGTAGTGGACAAACCAGACGGGTGCATGCACGAGTTCAGCCTCTCCGAGAACCACGTTAACGTTGCAGGATTCGAGACTGTCCACCTTTCCACCCGCAATCAGCCTCTCCTTGGCTTCAACCTCCGACTTCACCAACTCTTTGCTTCTTCTTCGTTAAATTCCGCGTTGAGAAATTCGGCGTCTGAAGGAATCTTGCCAGCGTCGAAGGGAATCTTCCTAGCAGCGGGTACATCGTAGTAGTTTATCTCGCTTATCATAGTCCTTCTCGCCAACGCTGGCCACACGTAGTGGTTTGAGAAGGAATAGACAACTGTTCTAGGCTGTTTGTTCTTCTGCTGTGTTTCCATGTAGGCGCTCGCTCCTGCTAAAACCAGTTTCCCAAACTTCTTCAGCCCGCCCGCTCTTTTGTCACTAACCGCCTCTTGAGCTTGACGGATTTCTCCCATAAAACCCGTACCCGTCGTGCCCCTGAAAGACGTGTCCGCGTCTGCGGCGAAGACCCAGAAGGGAACATAGCGCAGTTTCACGCTCGTGATTTGTGCGTCTTTGGAGACTCCTACCCTCAAGAGTCCTTTATCCATGTGCTTCTGCGCTGCTTCAACAGCCTGCTGAGAGAGAACGCGGTTCTCGAGCATGCCCTGCCTCTTTACCTCTTCTCTCGTGCCTACGGTGATTGTGAAGCCACAATAACGGCAGGTAACTATCAAGTCCTCCTGTGTAACGCTTATGGGTGCACCGCATCTGCTGCAGCTGGTAGGTAACGGTTGTGTTGGTTTGCTGGGCGAGGGCCTAGGTGTCGACTGTGGCGTAGTCGGCGGAGCTGGCGCGGCTGGTGTTGTTGGTGTCGTCGCCGCTTCGGTACGACTTCTAAAGGCTTGAGGGTTCCTAGCCGAAGCCAGAATGCTGTCTTCCACGATGAACCATGTTTCTTCATCATCATTTCTCACTCCAGAGACCACAAAGCTGTCTGGGACACCTCTCACACTTATGGTCTCTTTTGAGCCGAAAATGCCGGGCTTCTTGTATTCAATCAGAAGGCTGTTTTCCCCGGTCATTACGCGTTCTATTTTTTGACCTCGACTCTTCAGGGAGACTTGCAGTTTTTCTTCCAGAGCTTTAATA
>CAZPDY010000164.1:0-3666 GCA_964585455.1 uncultured Candidatus Bathyarchaeia archaeon
GACCTACTACGACACAGGCGACCCGCTTGCCAACAGATCAAGAATTCCCCAGCTAGTTGAGAAAGTGTTGCTCCTCGACAACCTTGTAGACGTTTTAAGCGTAAACGAGAATGAAGCCATCACGTATGCAGGTTATGTAGCCCCAGAACAAGTGGGCAAACTTCAGAAACGGCTTAAATCCATGCCCACTCTGGCTGAAGCGTGTGCGAAGGTTCTGGCGCAGGAGCTGACAAACCGCATCGACCTCCACACCACGTCTTATTCAGCCACGTTTACAGGAGACGAAGAAGTCGTTGTCCCCGTTTTTGGAGTCGATGCGTTGCGGGCAACAGGTGCCGGCGACGCTTGGAACGCTGGAAACATATACGCAGACGCTAACGATTTCCCCGCTGAGTTGAGGCTTACGTTTGCGAACGCCGTTGCAGCCTACTACCTCGGCAACCCAGATGGGGAGCATCCGCAACTTTCGCAGGTTCTTTCATTCCTTCGAGAGAAAGTGAAAACGTAATTTCGTGCTGTGATGGGCGTGAGGCGCTACAAATTCTATGCGGTCAGAACGGGCTATTGGAAGCCTGGAGAAGACTATGTCGGCGAGATAGTTTCGGCTCTGAGGGGCAGAGTGCGGGAAGACGACATCATCGTGGTTTCTGAGAAGGCGGTTTCGACAGCCACAGGCAACATCTTAGACGAAAGCGTGGTGGAGCCAAGCCTAACAGCGCATCTTCTAGCCAAATACTGGATGCGGTACGTCTGGACATTCGCTCTTGGACCGCTGTGCCACTTGCGGAAAGAGACAATTCAACATTTTAGAAACTACCCTGTTAAAGAAGGAAGTGCCCATAAACAAGTGGCTTTACGATTCTGCGGCTTTTTGCAGGCGCTAATGCATGGGTCTGAGGGTGGAATCGATGGAAGCAACCTTCCATACTCTTACGTGAGTTTGCCACTGAACGACTCGCATCGAATAGCAGAAACAATACGTCGTGGCATAGAATCTAAGCTGAATGTAAGCGTGACTGTGGTGATTGTGGACACCGATAAGACGTACTCTTGGAGAAACTTGCACTTCACTCCACGACCCAAACCTGTTGAGGGCATTGTGTCTGAGGGCGGGGTTGTTGCCTACGTTCTCGGGCGGGCTTTGAGGCTGAAGAAAAGATCCACTCCACTAGCCGTTTCTGGCTCATCGATAAGCGTTGAAGGAGCCCTAGAGATTGCGGAATCAGCTAATCGCGCTCGAGGCTACGGTGCAGGAAGAACAGTATGGGACATGGCTAACACCTTTAGAGTTCCTTTAAGTGGTGTTTCTTGGAAAATGCTTGAAGAAACAGAACATAACCCTGTTGTCATTGCACGATCAGCCCAGTACTGACATGGAGAATATTCCCTTCTTCTAATGTCCGCGCTTTTCGTCAGACAACCATAGCATCGTAAAATCCATATAGTGAGATAAATCACTAGAGCATCGCTGCTAAGTGGAGAGACAGAGATGAGCTTAACCGCTAGGCTGATGGACACATTTTTCAACCCGAAATCCGTCGCAGTAGTGGGCGCCTCCAAAAAGATTAACAAGACCGGACACGTGATTTTCAAGAATTTTGTGGAGAACAAGCGAAGAGGCGTGTTCAAGGGCGAGTTGTACCCCGTGAACCCGAGCGAGGACTACATATTGGGATACAGGAGCGCCCCTTCCCTCTCTAAGGTTGCAGGAGAAGTCGAGTTAATAGTAATAGTAGTGCCCGCAGACGCCGTTCTAAACGTCATGAAAGACGCTGTTACAAAAGGCGTCAAGGCTGCAGTGATTATTACCGCGGGATTCAGCGAAATCGGAAACACCGAACTCGAAGACACCATAGCCTCGACTGCAAAAAAAGCCAACATACGAATCCTAGGACCCAACTGCCTCGGCGTCTACGACATAAGCACAGGCGTCGACATGCTATTCCTACCCGAGACAAAAATACTATCAACCGGGGACGAATTCGTCGCAACCCCACGACCCATGGCAGGACACATCGCGATGATAACTCAGAGCGGAGCTTTCGGCGTCGCCGCCCTCGATTACCTAGCGGGAAGACAGATGGGAGTAAGCAAGTTCGTGAGCTTCGGAAACAAATGCGACGTGGCAGAGCCTGAGATGCTCGAATACTTCCTCCACGACGACAAAACATGGGTGATTCTCCTCTACGCCGAAGCCATAGAAGCAGGCAGAGAATTCATGAAAGTCGCAGAAGAAGTCACGAAGAAAAAGCCCATAGTCGCCTTCAAGAGCGGAAAATCCGAAGCGGGCGCAAGAGCCGCCGCCTCTCACACAGGAGCCATCGCTGGTTCCGACAGAATCTACAACGCAGCCTTCGCACAAGTCGGCGTCATCCGAGCCAAGGACATGGAAGAATTCTTCGACATCGGCAAAGCCTTCGCCTTCCAACCACCAGCCGCGGGAAACAACATCGGAATCCTCACCGACGCCGGGGGACCGAGCGTCATGGCCGTTGACGAATGCGAATCCCGAGGTCTCACAGTGAAGAAATTCTCCGACGAAATCCTCCAAAAATTCGAAAACCTCAAACAAGAGGGAAAACTACCCAAATTCGCTACAAACCTAAACCCAGTCGACATCACGGGCTCGGCAACCTCCGAAATGTTCGAGCTGTCAGCAAGAATCTTGCTCGAGGCGTCGGAGGTCTACGGGCTAATCGTGCTCGGGCTACATCACACTCCCGCCCTGCAAGAAGACTTTGTGGACCGAATAGCCAACCTGACAAAGCACTGCGCAAAGCCCGTCGTCGCCTGCGACATCGGAGAGACAGAGATGGCGATGTTCATCCGTTCAAGGTTCGAAAAACAGGGAATACCCGCATACTCCTCGCCCGAAGACGCTGCCCGAGCCATGGCTGCTCTGGTTCACTATGGGAATTACTTGAGGAAAATCGACTGCTTCAACGATTATCTGGAAATTTGTGTGAAGAGACATCTCGTAAGGCCTTAACGTCGACGTCTTGGAAAATGGTTGTTTCAACTTCGTTGCCGTCTTCGAGCGACAATACCCTTCGTAGGTTGACTGGGGCAAGAATTTCTAAAACGCTGGATGGATAACCTGGCTTTTCGGGAACGATGACCGCTCCTTCAACTTTTTTCTCTACTGATGCCCTAAAGCAACGTGCAGGAAAGAATCCCCTCTCGGGGACTATGTCGATGCCCCTAACCCTCTCCAAAATCGTTTTCACATCTTTAGCCTCGGTCTCTGAGAGACGGATGTTTAAAGTGCCTGGATAGGGCGTGAAGCCTAGCTTTTCTCTAATTTGCCTTATCGCCCATGGAATCTTGACGAATTGACTTCCGATTCCTTCGCCACTGAACACTACGCCCTTCACTGCGAATGCGTGCATCTGGCTTTCCTTGCAGAGAAGACAGGTCACACGTCGGTTATTTCTGTTTTTTCAGCCATTCAGTGACTTTCTGGAACAACGGGTTGGCTGACATGTCGAGGACTGGGACGATTATCTTCTCCTTCGTCTCGATAAGAGGCTTGTAGGCGGGCATAGAGGTGTAGCTTAGGAATGCCCAGTAGACTCTACGCTTTTCAACGAGTTCTCTCGCGGCAGTCTCAGTGTTAACAGAGAGGGGGAAATAGATGAAGGCTATCCCCTTAGCCCAGTATACGCC
>CAZPDY010000165.1:0-3653 GCA_964585455.1 uncultured Candidatus Bathyarchaeia archaeon
CCGTTGAAGACTGCGGTGATGAGCAGCGTTGCAGAGATGCCGATTACTTGATAATCTGTCTCCGCTAGGTTCGCTGCGTCGTAAATCATTCGTCCCGGCGGAAGGTCGGGGTATCCGAAAGTTGCCACTAGGAATATTAGAAAGGCTACGATGAAGATTATTGCTCCTCTCAATGTGTTCCCTCTGAAATAGACATTGATGTGTGGCTTGTCTTTATAACAGTTATTCTGTGCTTGGAAACTTTTAAGTGCAAAGCTGTCTTTCTGAAACCTCCAGTGACCTTCTATGAAAGCCGCCGTGTATTACAGCCTCGACAACATACTGGTCGAAGATGTCCCCATGCCAAAAGTTGATGCGCATGAAATCCTAGTACAGATGAAGGCATGCGGCGTATGCGGCTCAGATTTAATGGAATGGTACTTGAAAACACGCACTCCCTTGGTGCTTGGACACGAGCCCGCTGGCATGGTGGCTAGAGTCGGCGGCAAAGTCGAGGGGTTTGAGGTGGGTGACAGAGTCTTCGCCCATCACCACGTTGCCTGTCTCACCTGCCACTACTGCAGACATGGAGCCTTCACCCTGTGCGAACAATTTACCAAAACACACCTGGAGCCCGGCGGCTTCGCCGAATATTTCAAGGTTCCAGCGCCCAACTTGCAGAGGGATACGTTGAAGATCCCCCCCGAGCTTTCGTTCGAAGAAGCAACCCTCATCGAGCCAGTCGGATGCTGCATACGCTCCCTGAACAAATGCAACGTCCAAGCAGCCGATTCTGCGGTAGTTTTGGGAGCTGGACCTTCGGGAATAGTCCTTACGATGCTCCTGCGAATCTTCGGTGCTGGTCAGGTTATCGTTACTGATTTTGTCGACTACAGGTTGAAGGTGGCCAAGGGTTTGGGTGCGGATTTGACGGTTAACCCCGAGAAAGAGAGCCTCATCGACATGGTTAAGAAGGCAACCGATGGGCGAGGCGCAGATTTGGTCGTCGTCACTGCACCCAACGTTAACGCGTATCTGGCGGGATTAGAACTGTGCCGTAGAGTGGCTATCCTGTGTGTTTTTGCGCCCACGCATTCAGGAGAGTTCATGCGGCTGAGCCCCAGCAAGTTGTTCTTCTCTGAAATCAAGCTGATGCCATCTTATTCTACATCACACATCGAGACCAGAGTCGCTCTCAATCTCATCAAAACCCGAAGAATCGACGCGAAAAAACTAATAACGCACAGGTTCCCGCTAAGCAGGACTGAGGAAGCATTTCAAACCGCCGCGAGGAGTAAAGAATGTGTAAAGGTGGTGGTGACGAATGAGCGGTGAGACGATGAGAGCTGCGATGCTTCATGGGATAAAAGACCTTCGAGTCGAAGACGTTGAAAAACCTCAGATAGGAGCTGGAGAGGTTTTAGTCGAGGTTAAAGCCGCCACCACTTGTGGTACAGATTTGAAGATTCTTCAGAGGGGATACGTTGAGAAAGTGATTAAGTTGCCCACGGTTTTTGGGCATGAATGGGCTGGAGATGTCGTCGAAGTGGGCGAAGGCGTCACATGGCCAGTGAAGGGGATGCGGATTAGGGCTGGAAACAGTGCCCCTTGCCTGCGATGTAGGATGTGTCAGAAGGGGAAGTTCAACTTGTGCGAGGACATGGTTTGGTTGTGGGGCGCCTATGCCGAGTACATTAGGGTTCCAGCTCGCACTGTTCTGGTCAACACGCAGGAAATTCCGTCTCATGTCAGTTATGAAGAAGCCTCGATGGCTGAACCCCTTGCATGCGTACTTCACGGTGCCGAAGAAGTGGGCATAGGACTAGGCGACACGGTTGCGATAATCGGCGCGGGACCAATAGGACTTCTCCATATGCTCGTTGCTAAGAAACTCGGGGCAGAGAGGGTATTCGTGAGTGATTTGATGGAGGAGAGGCTTGAGTTTGCCAGAAGACTCGGGGCAGACGCGACGATAAACGCTGGAGCCGAAGACACTCTCAAGGAAGTCAAGCGGCTGACGAAGGGTTACGGGGCAGACGTTGTGGTTGAAGCGATAGGTTTGCCGAGTACGTGGGAGCAGGCTTTGAGGATGGTGTGCAAGGGCGGTAGGGTGCTAGAATTTGGTGGTTGTCCGCCTGGGACCGAGGTTAAGGTGGATGCTGAGCTGTTGCATTATGGCGAAGTGGCTGTTGTGGGTGCTTTCCACGCCACCCCAACTCACTTCAAGAAGGCTTTGAACCTCATCGCGTCTGGAGCGGTAACCGTGAAGCCCCTTGTTACGAGGCGAATGCCGTTGGAGGAGGTTGGGGAGGCGTTTGAGGTTTTAGGTTCTTCAAAGGCTGACGTGAAGATTTCTATTCAGCCTTAACAGTGTAACGTTGGCTTTTTTATCCTTGTTGTCGAAGGCTAATCGTGTGCTCTGCGCCTAGCCTAGGCCGTCCTATTAAGCTCCAAACATGTGGTGTGAGAGTAGGTGTGTTCTGTGCGGAGCTGGGTTCATTTCTTTTCTACTGGTTTGATGATTACTGCGGTTCCGTATGCTGAGAACACGGTTGCGGTGCCTTGCAGGATGTCGCTTGTCTCAAAGTCCGCGCCTATGACTGCATTGGCTCCCATCGTCGCAGCCTTTTCTATCAGTCGTTTGAGTGATTCTCCGCGAGCTTTTTCGACTTCTGAAGAGTAGGCGGTAACTTCGCCGCCGAACATTCCCTCGATGCCAGCTATTATTTTTCCTCCAACTCCTCTTGTTCGCACAGTTAAACCGTGAACGGGGCCAAGAACCTTTACCACGTCGTATCCAGGGACGGATGGAGTGGTAACGACGAGGACAGCTTGTTTTTCAGACAAAGTCTTTTCCCTCTAAACACTGTTTTTTCCTCTTTTTCTCTTAAAGCTTGCGTCCAAGTGCTCCAATCCGTCTTATCAAAAACTTCGACGCAGTTGATCTCTGCTCCTAAAAGCTAGTTGACGATGAAGCAGGGTTTGAAATGAAAATTGTCTACTGCACTTTTGCTATTATCATTAAGACTCCTAGGGCTATTAAAGCTAGACCGCCTGCAGCGAAGAAGATAGGGTATGCTAAATCTGGACTCGTCAGTGTCATGTTCACCACGATAGCGCCTACGAGGATTATTAAGAGAGCGAAGAATTTCTCTGCAATCATGAAACCCGCCGAATCTTCTCCTTTGCTCATGTCATAACACCTTCGCAGTCAGGGCTTACATATGCTTGCTTAAGTTTTATTTTAATCTTCTTCAACCCGTTTGCCTATTCTTTTTCTTCCAGTTTGGCTGGGAGGTACTCGTCCACGATGTAGGTGAGACCGTAACGGCTGAAGGCTTCTTGCTCCGCCTTTTTCCGGATTTTCATGAACGTCTTTATTTCTCGTTGCCACAATTCATCCTTATAGCGGGGATCTCGCTGCAACTCGTGCAGCCGTTTTACGTCAATTTCTGTTAAGGGGTCGCTAGGCAACTTGTAATCCACTATGTCTGTTGCCCAGACCCCGTTCCATTTAGCGTCAGGAGTCGTCAAGTCACGAAGATGTGCGGCATTGGCTGAACCCGAGATAATAACCATAGCGATGTGCATTCCCCATGGGTCACCGTCTGTGAAAACGTAAACAGGCAAGTCAAGTTCTTTGTTGAGTCTGTGAATGAAGTGGCGTGTGGCTC
>CAZPDY010000166.1:0-3615 GCA_964585455.1 uncultured Candidatus Bathyarchaeia archaeon
GCTCAATGCCCTGCCCACCCAACATTCTGGGCGTCGCAGTCGGAGGCGGAGCAGACATCTCCATGAAACTGGCGAAAAAAGCCCTCCTACGCCCCCTAGGCCAGCCCAACCCAGACCCAGAAATAGCCAAGCTCGAAAAAGAGCTCTTAAAAGCCGCAAACCAGACGGGCATAGGACCCATGGGACTAGGCGGCAAATTCACCGTCCTAGGCGTGAACGTGGATTATGCTGCAAGGCATCCTGCGTCTTACCCTGCCGCGGTAGCTTTCAACTGCTGGGCAGCACGAAGGGCAACGGCTCGCATCCATCCCGACGGGCGTGTTGAATATTTAACTCACGAGGTGAGGTGACGGGAAAATGGCAACCTACAAACTAACCACTCCAATCTCCGAAGAGCAGGTACGCAAGCTGAAGGTCAACGACGTACTGTACGTCACGGGCACCATCGTCACTGCCCGCGACCAAGCACACAACAGAGCCCTCCAATTCTACAAGGAAGGGAAGAAGCTTCCCATCGACTTGGAAGGCTTCGCAGTTTTCCACTGCGGTCCAATCGTGAAGAAAGAAGGAGACAGATGGACAGTTGTGGCGGCGGGTCCCACGACGAGTACGCGCATGGACATTTTTGAAGACGAGTTCATCAAGAACTTCAAGGTTCGCGTGGTCATCGGCAAGGGTGGCATGGGTAAGCGCACTACCGACGCCATGCAGAAGTACGGCGCCGTCTACGGGGCTTTCACGGGCGGTGCTGGTGTGCTCGCGGCGAAAGCTATAAAGAACGTGAAGGCGGTGGAATGGTTCGACTTGGGCATGCCCGAGGCTTTGTGGATATTCGAGGCAGAGGAGTTCGGTCCCTTAACGATAGCTATCGACTCTCACGGTAACAACCTCTACGAAGACGTCAAGAAGAAGACTGAGGAAAGCCGAAAGCTAATTTACCAGAAACTCGGCATTCAGCCATAGCAGAGAACGGCTTGCAGTGAAGCCTTAACCCCGACTTTTCTTTTACATCGCTTCCTTCAAAAGCTCCAGAATATCCTTCACCACGATTTTGTCTTCCACGTCCAACACTTTTACGGCGTCTTCCAAAGTCGTAACACAGAACGGACAGGCAGTGATGATAGCTTCGACGCCGAGTCCCAAAGCTTCTTTAACACGGTCCACGCTGGGTCTCTTATCAGGCTCCGCCTCCTCAGTCCACGTTCTACCAGCACCGCCACCGCAGCAGAAGCTGTTCTCGCGGTTTCTCTTCATCTCCACGAGTTCCAAACCCTCGATCGTCCTCAAAACCTGTCTGGGGGCGTCGTAGATTTTGTTTCGTTTGCCCAAGAAGCAGGGATCATGATAGGTAACTTTCTTGTTGACAGCCTTGGACAGTTTAACCTTTCCACTCTTCAGCGCATCAGCAAGGAACTGTGTGTAATGCTGAACGTTAAGTCCCTTGTCGCTGTAGGGTTTATCGTTCTTCAACGTGTTGAAGCAGTGGGGACACAGTGTTAGGATTTTCTCTGCCTCAAACTTTTCGAACGTGCAGATGTTGTGCTCAGCGAGCATTTCGAACAAGCCCCTCTCGCCGAGCCTCATGATGTGGTCTCCGGCACACCATTCTTCCGTGCCGAGTGTCGCAAAGTCAACGCCCAAGCGATTGAACACGGAGACCATGGACTTGGCGATCGACTGGCTTCTAGGGTCGTAGGAGGGCGCACAGCCGATGAACGTCAGCACGTTTGCCTTCGTGGTGGTGGGATAGGATTTGACGTTCAAATCCTTCGCCCAGTCCATTCTCTTGCTCGGATGAGTCCCCATGGGGTTGTGGCATTTGAAGACGCCCTCAAGCACGTCCTTAACTGTTTTGGGTATGCAGCCCGTTTCCACGATGAGAACACGCTCGTCAACTATCGAGCCAGCACACTCAATCTGCTTCGGACAGAAGAGAGTGCACGAGTTACAAGAAGTGCACAGCCAGATGTTCTCTTCCATGGGCTTCAACCGCATCTCCTGCCCCTCGTCCCGTGAGTCGCGGATGAACCGATAGTTAGCGGTGTAGGTGGCGGGTCCAAGGAACCTTTCGTCGAGGGCAGCGGGACAGGCGGAGTAGCAGATGGAACATTTGATGCAGAGCGACAGGTCCCAGTACTTCTTAAGATCCGCAGGTGATTGAGTAAACAGGGCTGGCTTCTTCAACTCTTCCTCAGGCTTCACTAATATGGGCTTTATTCGTTTGTACGTGGCGAAGAAGGGTTCCAAGTCGACGACCAAATCTTTTATGACTGGCATGCCTTGCAGGGGCTCGATTACTAACGAGTCGCCGTTTAGGTGCAGCACCTGCGTGTAGCATGCCAGCATGGGGACCCCGTTGACCATTACTCCGCAGCTTCCACAGATTCCCATCCGGCATGAAGACCTGAAGGAGAGCGTTCCATCAAGGTTGTCTTTAGCATACGATAGAGCCTCGAGGAGGGTGGTTCCTTTGCGAACGGGCACCTTAAAAGTGGATAGATAGTGCTTCTTTTTTTCGGGGTCGAAACGATGTATTTTCAGCTCAACGATTTTTTCAGTTGTGGAACTCAAGCAAATCATCTCCTAATAAGCCCTTGCGACCGGGGGCCACTTGGTTATCGTTACGGGGATGTATTCGAGTCTGGGGCCTTCTTTTGTGTAGTATGCCAGAGTGTGTTTTAGCCAGTTTGCGTCGTCGCGTTTGGGGTAATCCCGTCTGGAGTGGGCGCCTCTCGATTCGGCTCTGGGGAGGGCGCTGACTACGGTGACTTCGGCTAGGTCCAAGGTGAAGTCGAGCTGCAGGGCTTCTTCGAAGCCGGTGTTGAACTGTTTGCACTTGTCTTCTACGGTGATGTTCGCGAACCGTTTCTTCAGAGCCCTAATCTCTTTCAAGGCGATTTCCAGCTCCTTTCCAGTTCGGAATATCCACACTTTCTCGTTCATTATGCGTCTCATCTCGTCCCTGATGACTGGGACTCGTTCATCACCTGTGCTTCCCAAGATTTTGTCGAAGACTCTTTTCTCCTCAGCCAGAACTTTTTCCCTTGGAAGCTCTCGAAGACTCTTGGATGAAGCGTGTTTTGCGGCTTCTTCGCCGCTGACCGCTCCGAAGACTAGGCACTCAGCCGTTGAGTTCGTGCCAAGCCTATTAGCTCCATGCAAGCTCATGCAAGAGCACTCGCCTGAAGCGTAGAGTCCAGAAATAGGAGTCTCAGCTCTTATGCTAGCCTTGATGCCGCCCATAGAGTAGTGGGCTGCTGGCCTGATGGGAATAGGCTCGTTTACGGGGTCGACTCCGCCCAGTTTTATGGCAACGTCACGTATGAGGGGCAGCCTCTCGTTTATCTTCTCCTCACCCAGATGCCTCAAGTCCAAGGCTATGTAGGGTCCATAAGGTCCCTCTAAGCCTCGACCCTCCAGAAGTTCGGTCTGCTCAGCCCTGGAAACTATGTCTCTGGGACCCAGCTCCATCTTCTCAGCCGCATAGCGTTTCATGAAACGCTCGCCCTGAGAGTTGACCAAGTATCCTCCTTCTCCACGAGCTCCTTCAGTTATGAGCACTCCACAAGGAACAAGCCCCGTGGGGTGGAATTGAACAAACTCCATGTACTCAAG
>CAZPDY010000167.1:0-3606 GCA_964585455.1 uncultured Candidatus Bathyarchaeia archaeon
TGTTTTTGAGGAGAAAGAGTAAATCGTCGAAGGAGTAATCATCTGTCCAAACTGTCTACGCTGGTACCCCATCCGAGACGAGATTCCCGAGATGCTGCCCGACGAACTTCGCGACGAAAAAGACGAACTACCATTCTTCGAGAAGTGGAGGAACAGAATTCCTGAAAAAATCCTCTCGGAAGGCAAACCCTTCAACCTAAGAGCAAGAACCAAGAAGAAAAGCTAAGTCAAGCTTTTCAAAAACTTTAGCTTTATCGAACCGCCTCTTTCAGAGGACTTTATGGCAGCCTCAGCGATTGTCAAAGCTTTTAGCCCATCAACGCCCGTGACCTCGGGTTCCTTGTCATTGATTACGCATTTCGCAAAATGCTGCAGCTCCAACTTCAGTGGTTCTTTCCACTCGTACCTCGGCTTCAGCGTCTTGTCCGAGCTTTCTATTGTTATTTCCTGAGTGAGATAATTAAGCGACATTATAGCATTGCTACCCGTAAGCGTCAGGTTTCTTACCTTGTCAGGTGTAAGCCAATTAGCCTCGATGAAAGCTGTTTTTCCCCGTTTAAACGTGAGCATTATTTGAGCGTAGTCTTCAAATTTTGTATGCTTGAGGTTTCCGACTCTCGCGTAGACCGTCGTGGGGTCTTCTTCAAAGATTTTCCGCATGATGTCGATTTCGTGTATCGCATAGTCCTTCACGACTCCCACGTCTCCGATTCTTTCAGGCCACTGGGAAACCCGCTTCGCAGTCGCAGAGATCAGTTCGCCGATTTCCCCTTTTTTCAACATTTTCTTAGCCCGTTGGATGCTTGGGTTAAACCTCTCTATGAAACCCACCATCAGATGTCTGTCTCTCTGCTCCGCGAAACCCACGATTCTTCTCGCTTCTCTGATTGTGCTGGCTAGGGGCTTCTCGACTAACATGTGCTTCCCTGCCTTCAAGGCTCTCATGGCTTCAACTGCATGCGTCGTCGTCCAGGTACAGATGCTGACCGCTTCAACGTCCTTTCGCCTCAGCAGTCGGCGGCTATCGTTGTATGCTTCGACACCATACTGCTGCCCAATTGCTCTCGCCTTTTCTCCGTCTACGTCACAAACTGCCACGAGTTCAGTTTCAGAGAGTTCGCTGAACACACGCACGTGGTTCTTACCCCAGAACCCCACTCCAATGACTGCCACACCGAGCTTACTCATTTTGTCCACACTCCCCTTCCCAAGCCCCGGTACACGAACCCACATCTTTCAGCCTTTAACGGGTCTATCACGTAGCTAACGTCCACTATCGCGGGCGATTTTTTCGCCAAAAGCCTCACTTTTTTAAGGTTCAACCGCTCAAACTTTGAATGACTTGCTAAGATGACGAGGCAGTCCGTTTTTTCAACGACTTTCGACAATTTCTCGGCATCGAAGCCGAGCTCTGTTAACTCTTTTTTTGTGAAGAACGGGTCGTATGCTTGGACTACTCGTACCTTCTTTTTGAGAAGGTTAACGATGCTCCTTGTGAGAGCCCCAGGCGGTTCTTTGGCGTCTGGATGTCTAGAAATTCCCAGGACTGAAACCTTTGCTCTGCTCACTGTTTTGCCACAGACTTTCAACGCGTCCTTTACTAAGCGAAGAGTGTGTTCGGCGATTTCGTCGTTTATCTTTCTAGCTAGGGGTGCCAGGCGAAGGTTCAAGTTCACGTTTTCAGCTTCTTCTAGGAGCAGGTAGAAGTCTTTCCGAGTTAAGCCATCCACTACGCCTAGTGACGGAAAATGGAAGGTTTTGTCTTTGCCGAAGAGCTTGAACATTTCCTTGAAATCTACCCTGAGTCTTTCACACAGGAAAGCAAGCTCATTCGCTAAAGCCTGGTTGACCTCGCTGCTTACGTTCTGGAAGAGGTTGATTGCCTCGGCAGTCTTTATGTTCCCAACTTCTATAACATCTTGCTTAGTTGCGGTGTTCAGGATGAGGCTTGCTGTTCTTAGGCTCGGTTCGTTGAAGGCGCCCATCACCCTTGAAACATGGCTTTCCCTCGAATTTGCTTGGGTGGGGCTGGACGCTAGCCCGAAGTCTGTGCCCGCCTTCAAGCCAGACGCTTTTTCCAAGGCTTCACGCATGGCGCCTCCGACGATTCCCGGTCCTGTTGCGCTGACGAAGAGAACGAGAGAGTCTTTTTTCAAACCCATCCCAACTTCTCTACACGTTTTTTCCAGCGGTGAGTAATCGGGTCTCTTCCTCTGGTCGATTGCTGCTTGCGTTGCGATGACGATTATGTCGCTTTCAGAAACTGCCTTTCTGATGTCAGAAGACGCTGTGAAAAACCCCTCTTGCGCATGCTTTTCCAATGCCCGTCTGTCCTTGTCTTTTAAGAATAAGGGCTGGCTTTTCTTCAACAACCTCAACACGTGAGGATCTGTGTTCACACCTACCACTTTGAACCCAGCATCCGCGAATAGACAAGCATAGGGCACACCTACCTTGCCGCATTCGACAACGCATACGGTGTAGTATCTGCATTTTTCTGAACTGTCGATATCTTCTTTTTTGACGTTCATCATGCTGGGCATTTTGACGTCCCCCGTCAATGTTTCTTGGCTGATTACTTACTCTCGCGATGAGGGCTACTCCTACTTTATGGGGCTTATGATTTCTCCGAGTCTCCGCTTATATTCTTTAACTAGCCCGGACGCCCTCTCTCTCGTCTTTGCTTCGGCGTAGAATCGGTATATAGGCTCAGTGCCGCTTGGTCTAATAAGAATGGAACTTTCTGGAAACCAAACCTTCACGCCATCGATAGTCTCAGGCTTCAAATGCGTCACTTCTGCAATTAGTTTCTCAAGCACTCGCTGTTTCTTCTCGTTCGGACATTCTATCTTGTCCTTTGCAAGGAAGTAACGCGGCAACTCGCCCAGTAGTTGAGAGAGTTTTTTGCCGGTCTTCGCCATTATCTCCAAGATTAAGGCAACTGTCATCGCGCCGTCGCGCACTGGTTGGTGAGGTCCGTAGAACACGCCTCCGTTTTCTTCTCCACCCAGCTTTGCCTTCAACTTCTTCATTGTATATGAAACCACGGTACTACCCACTTTAGTCCAAACCAACTTGCCACCGTATTTCTCTGCAACGTCCTTGACTACTCGTGAAGAGCTCACAGGCGTGACCACAGTCTCTCCATGATGTTTTTGCAGAAACGCCTTCTCCACGAGGGCAAAAGTGCGGTCTCCCCACTGCACCTCCCCATTTTCGTCCACGAAGATGGAGCGGTCTGCGTCGCCGTCGAAAGCCACGCCAAAATCTGCATTCACAGCTTTCACGGTGGTCACCAAGTCTTGCAGGTTTTCGGGTCTGGGTTCGGAGGGTCTGTTGGGAAACGTCCCATCGATATTCGCGTTTATAGTTGTGACACGGCAGTTCAACTCTCTCAACAAGTAGGGGGTCACTAAGCCGCCCACACCGTTGCCAGGGTCCACGACAATGTGAAAACGTTTTTTTCCAATCTTTGTTACGTCGACATGGTTCTTTATGGCTTCTTTGTATTCGTCCAAGATGTTCGGCAAAACGTACGTCTGTCCGATTCTCTTCCAGTCGACACGGTTCGCTTTATCCTCAAAGAATATTCCTTCAATCTTCACC
>CAZPDY010000168.1:0-3560 GCA_964585455.1 uncultured Candidatus Bathyarchaeia archaeon
GGTCTGTACTTCTCTGCTCTTGCGAAAAGCTCTCATTAAGAGGCACGAAGTCAAGGCTTTCCTGTACCCAATCGAGGATTTCAGTGAAATTCTGCTCTCCCAAGAACCAAGTCCTCACGATGACTTTCTTCGACGGGTCATTGCAATCGCCGATTATGTCCAAGTAATACTTCTGATATGTCGTTGGCTGGTAGTATAAAACGTAGAAAACTAAGACACCGAATATGAGACCCAGTACAACTAGAACAACCGCAGTAATCTGAATCTGATATCGTCTCCGCATTCCAGTTAACACATACTCCCCTGCTTCCAGAAAATCCTTTCGCGAAACTACGCAATTTCAGGACCCTACTGCATTCAATACTCTTCCATCTGCTTCCCCGTCTTATAGAAGAATCCACGCTCTCCCACCCATTTGAACAGCAGACCCTGCTCCCAACCAAAGTCTGACTTGACATGGGCAGCTTGAACTTCGCCTATGAACCACACGTGATCGCCCGTCTCCACTTCTTGGACGACTTTGCATTCGATACTGACTGGAGACTCTTTGATATGAGGAGCATTCACCTTCACGCCCTTCATGGGCGTAAGACCTGCTAGCTCAAACTTGTCCGAGTCTCTGCCTGATTTCTCTCCGCAAACACGCACCGCTTCCATGAGGCCTTCGTCAACCACGTTAACTACATATTCTCGGCTTTTCCTAATCAAATCGTAGGAGTATCTTTTGGGTGCGACGCCAACGCCCACGATCGGAGGGTTGCCTGAGAAGAAAGCGAACATTCCGATAGTTATGATGTTCTTCTTTCCTTGGTGTTCCATAGAGACAAGGTACACCGGTCTGATGGGCAAATACCCTAGCCCTTCGCGAATTCGGGTTTCCTTTTTGATTCGTCGTCCTCTCCTTGAAACTAATCCATGAAAGTGACGTAGGCATAATAGCCTTTTCGTATAGCGTGTGTATTGCCTCGGCTTCATTCTTGTTGTGCATCTACATTCCAGTAAATCCATCCGCCTGATGTCTTGCTTCTTTTCAAGATCCCTTTCCTGACTCTCCCAACGAGAGAACTGGAGACATGGTCTTCTTTGCCTCTGGTCGAGATGCCTCTCGACTCTAAGGCTTTCGTGACGTCATTCAGTGTTCTCTTGCTGGGATGTTTGAAGAATCCATCATAAACCAATCCTTGAAGCGCCTTGCTCATCTGACCGCCCCATGTTTGAGGCCCATTTCCTCGTCTGCGATGAACTACGCGCGGAAATATCCTCTGGACATCAAACTCGTCTACAACTGCGTTCATTTCGGTATCAGATGGTCGATTCTCGAAGCAACTGGCAGCATCCAGAAACTTGGGTAGAAGCTGCAGGTCACCAACTGTGACCAGAAAACTGTCTCGAAAACCCAAGGACCAATGCACCGCTTTGTAAATGGCGTCCTGAGTGTATAACGGTTCATAGAAATACGTATTGTATGTTTTTGAACGGCCTCTCAAGGGACTCTGAGCAATGGATTTGATAGTCTGCACTGCAACGTTCCTTTTGCGACATAACGCAACCAAATCATTGAAGTCAGCAGCATAACTATGATCCTGCATCAGCGGATAGTTGTACGGCAACAAAACGGTGTCAAAGTCAAAACGCTCTAGGCTGCGTCTGTGCATTGCTGGAACCTGGTCTCCGTGACCTGTTACGCCCAGAAATCGCACCAACCCCTTGTCACGAGCTTCAATAAAAGCCTCTAAAACGCCTCCAGGTCCCATCGCCCTTTCCCAGCTTGCCGGATTGGTCAGACCGTGCATCTGCCAGAGATCGATGTGGTCGACGCACAATCGTTCCAACGATCGCTTCAGATCTTCCAAGGCCCCTTGACGTAAGCGACTACGGGTTTTGGTGGCAACGAAGAAATCACCCCGATGCTTGACCAACCAACGCCCGATGAGCTTCTCTGCGTTACCGTACATTGGTGCAGTATCGATGTGATTCACTCCGTATTCATGCAGCAGCGTCAATGTACGATCTGCTTCTGCATGCGTGGCCTTACTAAGAGCCCAAGAGCCGAATATAGCGCGAGTGCTCTGATGTCCTGTACGTCCAAACTCTTGTCTGGGGATCATCTCAGCATCTCCTTGAATATCGTTTTTTACACCTTCCAATTTGCTAATTACATATCCAACTAGACATTAGATTGTGTACGTACGCAAATACAGAAAAAGGGGCTAAGAAGAGTCCTCAAGAGAAAGATCAAGCATTCGCCGTCCTCTCTATCCTTCGATAGAGCAGTACAGGTCTAGAATCAGCTCATCTTCTGATGCTCCAGGCTCGTGGGCTTTCTCTAAGCATTGATGCTTGCCGAACTTGTATTTGCTCGACTTCACCCAATCTACGATGTTCTTCCATGATTCTAGGGAGCCTTCCTTCTTGAAGAATTCTGACTCAAGCTCTTCCTTCAGTCTGCAGGTTGTGACAGCGTAAAGTCCACCCTGGAACTTCTTTATTTCAACGTCGCCACTGGGTTTCGTGTCGGGCTCTACACGGATCCAGAACTCATATCCGTACTCCTTTTGCCATGGCGAAGGATCCGGGCTGTTGAAGCCGAATACCGGATGCTTACCGATGTCCTCAAGAAGACCTCTGGGTTCAGCCCACGAACGCATCTTCTCCCATGCATCACGTTCTGGCGTCGTGCTTATAGCGCGAACGCTCGCCACACGCATTGGTTTGAGCTTCACGATTTCAACCTTCAATTCTTTCACTTTTCTTTCACTCTCCTTTGTATGTGCTTTCTGGATGTAGTCTGCTCGCCTTGCCGCATCTATTTCGTGCCTCTTTCTTGAGCTAGCATACACCATCGTTAGACCCCGCAGAAACTCCCTGCCATCGGAACTCAACTCGTAGTGCCCTTTTCCGGTGTGTTTCAGCAGACCTGACTCCACGAGTACCCCCAGATGATGCGCCAACGCGGTTTTGCCGAGTTTTGCCACTGCCTGTAGTTCACTGAAAGTCTGTGACCCTTTCAAGACCGCTGCGAGTAGCAACAACCTTCTTTCGTTTCCAAGAGACCCCAGAATGAAGGCGACATCCTTGCTAGACTTCGCCAAGATACTCCTGATCGAGTCGTCTTCGGGGCGGCTCATAACTAACATCCTCGCCACCTTGACTGCTTACACGCTATTAAATGTTTCGAATTTAGCTGAATGATAGACCTAATTTCGCTGAACATTCCCACCGGGATGCTCTCAAAGCTTTTGAATTTAATAAGGCTCACCTGAAACTTTATCCCAACCAACAATTAAGTTGCACATTTTACCGATATTTCTGGTATCCTCTTTCAACTCAGGTAGGTTCGAGGATTTTGTTGCCAGTTTCCCAGCTTTCTCTCCACTCGATCCTCTTTGGGATGATAGCTAGTAGGCAGAACTCTTTGGACTCAGGGCCATCTGGAAAGTGTTGCCAAAGATCGAAGCGAGCCAGTTGCCAAACTTTCTTCTTCTTCTTGATGTCAGAGACGATGTGCGCTTCGCCGAATACGAAAACGGCTTTGTCACCTTGAGGTTGCTCTACAAATG
>CAZPDY010000169.1:0-3554 GCA_964585455.1 uncultured Candidatus Bathyarchaeia archaeon
TGCTTCTAGCTAGCTTCGAAACAGAACCCGCGAAGATTCCGATGCCGATGAAGGGAATCGCCGCTCCCAGCAAGAACACAAGAACAACGAAGAAGAGGGTCTCGGGAAGCAACAGGGGCATCATGGAAACGAAGATAGGCGCAATGCAGGGGTCAAGGAAGTAGAAAACGAACCCGAGAAGGAGAAGCCCAGCATACGTGAAGACGTACTTTCTCGCCAACTTCTTGACAAGAGGCTTCGACTGAATCGACATCCACGAAGGAAACTTCAGCACTCCCAGCAGGTTTAGCCCGAAGATTATGGCGAAGACGCTGACCACCCACGTTAACGAGAGCTGGAGTGCTGGCATGGAAAGCATAGCCAAACCAAAAGCGAGGGCTAGGAGTAGGGTGGCGAAGAGGAAGCCTGCCCCGAACGTCATGACCCTCGAAAAACTCTCCTTGAAACGAGACGATTTGCCTATGGTGTAGCTTAGGACGAAGGAGAGCAGTATGATTAGGCATGGGGAGAAGGTTTCAAAGAAACCCAACGAGAAGGCAACCAAAAAAAGTGCCAGGACACTATCAGAAGACGGTGTTCTAAGCTCGACATTATCGTAAACGTAGTTGTTGTTGACTAACACGGATTCCCCCAAGACAGAATGGGCTTCAACCCTTATGACATAGTTCCCGGCTGTTTGGTTTGTTGTGTCCCAAACAAAAATCATCGAAACTTCATTCTTCGGAACCAAGCTTGTGATTGGCTGTGTTCTAATCAGAGTTTCGTTGAAATAGGCGCTAACGCTGAAATTTTCAGTCTCAACTCCATAGTTTTTAACGGTAGCGTTGATGTTAACTATTTCACCAATCTTAATGGAAGTGCTTGATGGGACGACTTTAGTTATGGCAACATCGTGAATGGAGTCGGTCAAGTAGGCGTCGAGAATTTCCCTCAAATTGGTCTCGTTGATATAGCCCTTGAAAACTCTTTCATAATTCAACACGATGGCGTTGAAGTCCGTGGGTCCAATACCATATTGAAGCTCTTTCACACCTGACTCCTGGGAAAAGAAGTACATTTTCCCAACTGTAACCCTTAATCCATAATCGTTCTGAATAGTCTCAATCACTTCGTTGTTGTGGAGGTATGTCTCATACACTTCTTCCAAACACGTGGGGCAATCAGGTTCCCAGTAGAAGAACTCGATGGACACAGGTTCCACCGAGTAACCCGACCTTACGAATAACAATATGACTAAAAAGCAGACAGCGAGCGCGAGTGCACGGGTTCTTGCCTTTAACATACTAAGATGGGTAAATTGCCCTGCTGTATTAAAACATTGTAGAATAATCCTCTATAAGTACTCTGAAGACTTGTGCGAGGAAGAATTCTTATTCACCAAGTGTTAAGCGGGATGTTGGAACACTGACCTAGGCTGATACGCCAGCCACAACGCTTAAGAATTGAAACACTTTACTCGTATGAAAAGGAGAAAGATTCATGAGTGCAGTAGAAATGAAGAGAAAAGCCCGAGCATTCGTCCTCATCGAGACACATCCAGGAGAAGAAGAAGAGGTTATGAAGAAGCTGCTCCAAGTAAGCGAAGTCAAAGAAGCTCACATCTACTCTGGAGAAATGGACATAATCGCAGTCTTGGAAACGGACCGAGAGACGGTCGTCCCGAGTTCCAAGAAGATTTCAGATGTTGTCATACGCAAGATTCAGTGCATCCCAGGAGTCGAGGATACCGAAACGATAATTCCGACGATCTCGAAGACGAAGTGGACTGAAAAAGCTTAAGCATTGTGCCCGAGCTAAACTTGGACAAGGCTCATGCGCTTATTCGGTGGTTGTCCCTTAGCGTTTAGCCGAAGAACACTTTAGCTATTTCGTAAAGCTTCAAGTCCACTGTTTTTCTTCTGCCGATAACATCCTTCAACGGAACAGAGACAAAGTCGTTTCCCCGAAGCGCCACCATGTGCCCAAACTTGTTTTCGTGGACGAGGTCTATCGCGGCGATGCCGTATCGGGTGGCTATGACCCTGTCGAAGGCTATGGGTGACCCGCCCCGTTGAAGATGGCCGAGAACGACCACTCTGGTCTCGATATCCTCGCACCTGTCCTCTATCTCCTTGCCCAAGTAGTAGCCCACGCCGCCAAGCCTGACGTGTCCGAACTCGTCGACGCGGCTGCTGTAGACGACCTCTTCGCCTCCCTTGGGCTTCGCACCCTCGGCCACGACGATTAGGCTGAAGTTTCTACCTCGCTTCTGTCGCCGCCTGATATATTCGCATACCTCGTCGACGTCGAATGGCTTCTCGGGGATTAAGATGACGTCTGCTCCACCCGCAAGTCCAGCCCATAACGCAATCCACCCCGTGTACCTGCCCATCACTTCAAGGATTATGACTCTGTGGTGTGCCTCTGCGGTGGTGTGGAGTCGGTCGAGAGCTTCGCAGGCTATCGAGACTGCTGTTTGAAATCCAAAGGTGTAGTCGGTGCCGGCGAGGTCGTTGTCGATTGTTTTAGGCACGCCCACGCAGGGAAGCCCCATCTCGTAGAGCTTGTAAGCCACGCCCAGCGTGTCGTCTCCGCCGATGGCGATTACTGCGTTAATCTTATGCTTTTTCATGTTTTTCAGGATGCGTTGTGGGCCGTCTTCGCTCTTGAAGGGGTTGGTTCGCGAGGTTCCCAAGATGGAGCCTCCGCGGGGCAGCATGCCCGAAGTAGCCTTCAAGTCTAACGGGATTAGTTCGTCTTCTACTAGTCCTCGCCACCCGTCTTTGATTCCGACGGTTTCGTAGCCGTATTCTTGGATGGCTTTCCTCACGATGGCTCTGATTACGGCGTTGATTCCCGGGGCGTCTCCCCCGCCGCTCAATATCCCAACTCTCATGTTTCCTTCCTTCTTCTTAGGGTGCTTTGCCCGAGCTCCCGAACAGCCTCATCTTATCCTTAACGACCTCTTTCATGGTTGCTCTTGCTGGTCCTAGGACTTTTCTGGGGTCGTATTCTTTGGGCGAGGTGGCTAAGAATTCGCGGACTGCGCCGGTGAAGGCTAGGCGTAGGTCAGTGTCGATGTTTATCTTCGAAATTCCGAAGGATATGGCTTTTTGGATGTGGTCTGTGGGGATTCCTTTGGCTCCGCCTAGTTGTGCGCCGTACTTGGTGGCTTTCTCGATTATCCATTGGGGAACGCTCGATGCTCCGTGCAGGACTAGTAGGACGTCCACTTTTTCTTTGATGGTTTTCAGCCTTTCGAAGTCTAGTTTTGGTTCTCCCTTGAACTTGTAGGCTCCGTGGGAGGTGCCGATTGCGACTGCGAGGGCGTCCACGCTTGTACGTTTTACGAATTCTTTTGCGGCGTCGGGGTCTGTGAGGACTGCTTCTTTCTCTTCGACTGTGGATTCTTCTACGCCCGCGAGTCTTCCGAGTTCTGCTTCGACGGACACGCCTTTTGGACGAGCTAATTCTACGGCTTTTTTTGTGGTGGCGATGTTTTCTTCGAAGCTGAGGTGTGAGGCGTCTATCATGACGGATGTGAAGCCTGCGTCTACGCATTTTTTTACGGTTTC
>CAZPDY010000170.1:0-3551 GCA_964585455.1 uncultured Candidatus Bathyarchaeia archaeon
GGCAACAGGTGTCTTGCTGACTCTTCTCTCGTCGTTTCCTTTTCGTTGACAACTTACTTTGGATTAGTATTCTCTCTTCATAAAGGATTATAGTTTTGGTTCCTTGAGAATAGTTGTCGAAAGAATACGCGTTTACAGTAAGCCACGACGCTAGAGGACTAATGATGTTAGAACGCATAAAAACTGGAGTTGAAGGGTTCGATGAGCTTATCGACGGAGGAGTAATCAAGGGCGAAGTCATCTTGCTGGCAGGCACGACTGGCAGCGGCAAAACAATCTTCTCCACCCAATTCATCTACAACGGCGCTGCCCAGTATGGGGAAAGAGGAGTCTACGCAACGTTCGAAGAAGACGAAACAAGCTTGAAAAGAAACATGGCCAAGCTTGGCATGGATCTGGAAAAACTGGAACAAGAAGGCAAGGTTAAGGTAATTGGGTTGCAGGCTATGAAGGAAGTTGGATTAAACGCGAATCTGGATTATGTGCTGAAAACTGTCAAGGAACTGAATGCTGGGCGACTGGTAATAGACTCCCTCACTGCCTTCCTCACTGGAACGGGCGAAAAGTTCGAGTACAGAACTCTCATGCATCTTTTCTACAAGATACTGAAAAAAATCGGCTGCACTACCATAATGACTTGTAGCATACCCACGGGCTCAGACACTCTGGGGCTTGGGATAGAGGAGTTCATAGCCGATTCAGTCATGGTCCTTGAAAACGTCATGATAGACACGGAGCTCAAGACGCGTTTCCTGATTCGAAAGATGAGGGGGACGAGCCACAGCAGGACATACCACGATGTTATAATAGGCGAAAATGGACTGAAAATAGTGCCCTTCTCGACAATGTAGTGACTGGGAAAAGTCATGATAGACTTGGCGCTTTATCTGGCAACGCTCGCCGCATTGATTGCACTCATAATTTTCTTTGTGCGACAGAAGGGTTCCTACTTCAAGTCGGTGCAGGTGCTCCTCCTAATAGCGTTCTCGGCGGTTGTTTCCATAGTCTTCACAAACCTGATTAAAAACTACTTTGTAAAAGAGAGTTGGATGATGCTGCCGTACGTCCTCTGGGGAACGTCTGCCTCAATCATAGCGGCGTTGGCGGTGGAGCAGACGGCTTTTATTCTGCACAAAAAACAGCAAACGCTGTTGCGGAAAGGCTTTTTTTCGAGTAAGATAAACATCCTTTCCCTTTTCTTCAAAGCATACGCTCTTTCTGTCTTAATAACAGCGGGGGTTTTGACGCCGTGGCAGATTAAAGACAACGTTCCCAACCTGTGGGGGAATCTAGTTTACGGGTTTGTGTATGATTCATGGTTCATGGCGCTTCTCGCAGGATTGCTAATTGCGGGCATCGCGTATCCGTGTATGGTTTTTCTTCTTCTTAGTCGAAAATGCAGTGACCGCCAAGTCTCTGATGCTCTCTGGTGGCTTGGAATTTGCTGGGCAGCCACAGGAGCGACGCTGATGTTCTTCCACTCGTTGGTAAGGACTTTGGGCTTTGAGTTAGTGGAGATAAGTTCTCTATTCTACATACTTTATTATGGAATAGTCGCTTATTACTTCAAGCAGACGACGGTCTTAGGAAGTTTGTTTAACACGGTTTTTTCCTCTCTTCATCTAAGAGAAGGAGAACATCTCGTCGTTTTCTACACTGACAAAGTCGACAAGTGGAAACTTTTCTCGACGTACGTAAATGAGGGCTTACGTGGAGGCGACAGAGTTATCTATGCTTATCCTGACACAGACTCGGAAACTATCCGGTCAAAGCTCGAAGAACATGGGATCGACGTGGAAAGGCACGAGAAGAACGGCTCCCTCGTTTTGATCAGCATCTCGCACGTTTACATGCGAAACGGCGTCATCGACAAGAGGCAACTGATTAATTTTTGGAACGATTTGAAAGCCGACACGAAGAGGGGTGGGTTCAAACACGAAAGGGACCTCTTCGACATGGACGACTTGAGCTTCTTGGGCGACCAGAAGGAAAGATATTTCAAGTATCTGAGAGAGGCAAACCACCAACTGATGGACCCCTTCATGATCGAGCTTCGCGCGGTCAACGTCGAAGACATGAGCCCTCAGTTGGTTCAAGAATTCAAGTTTTTGAGCACTAAGGCGATGAATTTACTCGAGTACTCAGACAAGTTCTCAAAGAGAATTGGAGTGAACCACAAGCACGTAGTGGGCAGAAGCTTGTTGCTGGAATTTGACCCTGCGTCAAATTATGAAGAGGCGGTTCGCGATTTTGCGTTGGAAGCGTCAGCGAACACCGAGTCAGTCATCATATTCACGAGTAAGGGCAGCACGCTTCATACGCTCTTGGGTAAACAAGAGAACGTGACGTTCTTGCTGTTGACAAACCTCGCTGCTTCGAAAGCCGATGTAGGTGCTGGGGAGGTTTTGATACCCGCAAACAACACGTCTCTCATCCTAGACGCCTTGAACAAGACTGTTAAGGGTCACCGTGAAGGAAACTTCAACCTTGTTTTCGATAACTTGACGAGTCTTGTGTTGGCGGTGGGGTTTGAGAAGACGTACAGTTTTGTGCGCTACGCTCTGGAGATATTGAGTTCGGTAGACTCCACGTCGGTATTCCTGTTAAACCCCAGTGCGCATGATCAGAAAGTCGCGTCCAGTCTGCGAAGCCTGTTCAGTAACCAGGTGACTTTCGAGAAGGGGGGAATGGAAATCATTAAGTTGCCTGAGCAGTTAATGAGGGTGTGAAGAGGCGAGGGATGTTGGTGGGACAGGAAGTGGAGTTTGAGAGGTCGCTCGTGAAAGTCATCGATGCGCAGCTTAGACAGATTTTCGGAGAGACAGGAGCGTCTGTCATCTATAACTATCTGCAGAGTGTCCTCTCGTTGAGGCAGGAAGAAATCCCGAGGAGGCTGGAGATTTTTGCCGAGGGTTTGGACAAGTTTCTCAGCTCGGGGGCGAAGGTAGTTGAGAAAGTTATCCTGGATGGGCTCTATTCGGATTATGGGCAGGAGTTTCAGTTTAAAGAGGGCTACAATTTTGTTGACTATGTGAACGAGTTGAGAACGGCGATAAAGGGAGACAACAGGTAGCTACCTACACGTTTACTATCTGGGTTTTCTTGGGACAGTGTAACGTCTATCCTTCGCTTGCCAGTATCACGATGTAGTCGGCTGTGTCAGCACACATATCTGCTGCTTCTTCTATGAACTCTACCAAGTGGTCAAAGATGACTATGGTGCCGCAATTCATCTGGTCAGCATACTTCATGAGTAAGAATTTGGTTTTTAGGTAGTCTTGGTCGATTTCGTGTTCAATCTCTTCGACTCTTTTGGCGCCCTCTACAGCTATCGCTGAGTCCACTGTGATTTTTTCGATGCTGTTTCGTAGGGCCTGAGCACAGTTCACTAGAGTAGAAGTGGTTTGAGCCTCATTTTCCCATAGCTCCTTTGGGACTTTGGAGTCTGTGAGCATTTTTACACACCTTGCTGCATCTTTTACGTGGTCTGCGAGAGTGTCCAAACGTTTCTCGACGTGCATGAGATCTTCGCGATAGTCGGAGAAGAGGGC
>CAZPDY010000171.1:0-3547 GCA_964585455.1 uncultured Candidatus Bathyarchaeia archaeon
CTACAAGACGCCCGACTCGTTGTTGAAACAGGCAAGGAAAATCTTTCCGAAAACTGATGCGGCTGAAGATTTTATGAGAATCGATTTACCATTTGTGTAGGGTCTAAAGCAGAAGTTTCTGCAACTCTACCCTGCTTTCTTCTACGTTGAAGCAGGATTCCACCATCACTGTCCTTCCAAACTCTGCCTTTTTAATGTCTTCTGCGAATTGTTGCCAATTCACTGTGCCATGACCGATTCCCAAGTGCAAGTCGTGTTTTCCGTCGTTGTCATGGGCATGAACGTGGACAATCTTCTCGCCGAAGGCTTCAATAAAAGCGTGAGTGTGACCGCTGATGTTAGAGTGTCCCACGTCCAGGGCTAAGCCAACGTCTTCACCGAGCTCGTCGAAAAAACGGGAAAACTGCTCAACATTCTTCGTCAAGAACCCGAAGGGCTCTGGACAGTTTTCAACCGCAACCTCCACCCTGTACTTTCGGGACAGTGAGAGCAGCTTCCTCACCGACTCGATGTTCGTCTTCCAGTCCATGCCTGGATAGAAGTTGCTGATTCCCGTCCGCAAGCCAGGATGGAACACCATGAGACGACAGTCTAAGCGCTGCGCGAAAGCCAGAGATTTTTCGAGGCGTTTAAGGACAAAGTTCCGAATGTCTTCAGCCGGGGCGGCGATGTTGACGTCTGCGAAGGGAGCATGCATAGTGTACGTTAAGTCTCCTGCTTCGCAGATTTCTTTCAGCTTTCCCACGCGTTTCCAGTCAAGCGCATGCAATCCTTCGTTGACCACTTCAACATGCTCGACTGTCACACATTCTTGCAGCCTCTGGCAGAGACTCGAGAAGGGTTCGCTTAGGCAATAGAGCATGGACAAGCCGACGTCCATCTTAGCCACAGCTACGACCTCTGCGTAACCTCTCGGAAAGTCTGGCGTGTTTCCAGGATTCTTACTCCTCTTTTCGCTAACTCGGTGAAGAAGGGCTCTGGTTTTACGCCTACTTCGGCGGGCAAGACACCTTTCTCTACTATTTTATCTTTTGCTAGCATTTGGGCTACGACGGACATGGGCATGCCTGTAAGGTATGCCAATGCGCTCACGCCGTATTCTGCGTGATATTCACGGACAACGCTGTAAGTGTACTTCGCCCTGTCGCCGTCTTTGTCGCCGCTCACTTCTACCACCACTCCTGCGGCATCTCTGACGTTCACGTCTGGCGGTGGCGCGCATCTTAGCAAGAATTCCCTCGGCGAGATTTCCACCCCGTCTACTTTGACGGGTTCCTTTCGAGTCAGTCCCATCTCATTCAAGACTTTTATTCGCTGCTCGTCCTCGTCGACGTAAGACATGGCGCAGTCAACGACTTTAACGCCCTTGCCAACCGTCTTGGGCAGCGTAGCCAAGCCAGAATACAATGCGTAGCAGCATCGACGTTCGCCTATGGGGGGAGGAAACTTGAAGACATGCTTGCCCGAGAAGGGTTGCAGCTGTTTAAACTCTCCGTCCACGTAGACCACTGGTCCCTGCGTATACTCTTCCAAGACGGTGCGGAAAGTCCACTTGTACTTGGCTGGCTCGAGGTTTACTTCACCGTAGCGGATGTGCACCTCGTCTACACGGTCAAGCTGGTCTGCTCCATGCTTTGCCAAGATGTCCGCTATGCCCGGCGCTACGCCGCAGCCTAGAACGACCGTAACCCCTGCTTTCCGCGCTTCTTCATACAGCTGCAGTTGCTCCCGAGTCATGTAGTAGACTCCGCCCAAGTCTGTTAGGGGTTTTCCTGCCTCAATCATTGCTCTGGTCACTTGCAGGTTAAGATGGTAGGGGGCTGCGTTGGCGACTGCGTCGACATCGGACACCGCCTCGACCAAGCCCTTGGGATCGGTTATGTCCACTTTGCGCAAAGATATTTTCCTGCTGCCTGTCCACTTCGCCACTTTTTCAGCTTGCTTCAAGTTGAATTCGCCTATGATTACCTCAGAGACCTCGGGGCTTTCGACCAAGTCTCGGACGGTCACCATGCCCATAGCCCCGCCGCCGCCTAACACGATAATTTTCACTGTCGTTCCTCTCCTTTGAAGAAAAGATAAGGGATGTGTTTTGGAGTTTATACCTTTCGTCTCACGCGGTTCTGGGCGCGAGCCAGTCGATGAGCTTCACCGGATTATTACTCTTGATCTGGATTCTTATCGGTCCGAGAGGGCTTTCCGCCGTGGGTTCGCTGAAGGAAGCATGTCCTGCGTAGGCAACCTGCTTGTTCAGGTAAAACGTGATCGTGTCTCCCTTCAAGCCCTTAAACAGGACGCCTCGTGCGGCGTCTCGGATGCGCTCTCGGCGGAGAAGGTTGCCAAATTTGGACAGGTTCTCCATGTTTGTGGTTTGACCAATCAGAAGGATTCCTCTGCGTTGCGGTTTTTCTTCGAGTTCCAAGTTGCCAAAGATGTTTCCCACCGCTTGCTTGACTTTGGCTGAGTCTTCGGTGGGGTTGACCTCGACTTTCACATGCAAGTTTATTTCGTTCACTTTTTGGTCACGTTCTCTAGAAACTTTTTCACTTCTTCCCTGAGACCCTCTCTTTTCCCTTCGTTCACGATCATTACGTCTGCGGAGGCGATGACGCTTCCAAGTCCGACGTGGAGTTCTCGCCAATCTCGCTCCAAGAAAGTTTCCCACCTTGAAGGGTCGTCCCTTCTTCGGCGTTTAAAGAGTCTTCGGAACCGTGTTTCTGGCGATGAATGAATTGCTAGGAGCTTGAATCTTGGGAAGTGTTTCTTGAAGGCGTCTGCTTCGTAGAGGCTGCGGATGCCGTCGACGATTACGACTAGGGTTTTTGTTTTTTCGATTTTTGGGATACAGCGTTTCGCCACTGCAGCTGGTCCGCCTTCTTGGCGCAGCGTTAGCATTACTCTGCCCACGTTTTCTGGCGTAGGTTCTAAGCCTCGGCTCTGGGTTTCTTCTCTCACTTCGTCGCCCATGACGACGATTCCGTAGCCCATTTTCTTTGCCCCTTCGACCACTGTTGCTTTTCCAGCGCCGGGCATTCCTGCAACTCCGATGACGATTTTGTCCTTCACTGTTTTTGAGCCCCTTTTTTCCTAGCATTCTTTTAGGTTAAAAGCTCTTATAAATGGTGTACACTGAAACTATGGAAGGAAGGGGTTAATTTGCCCGAGCCTATTCGCAGTTTCATCGCCTTTGACATAAACAACGAGGAACTTCTGAAGCGATTGTCTGAAGCCCAAGAAAAGCTCGTTAAGACTGGTGCGGACTTGACGTTAGTTAAGCCAGAAAACATTCATGTCACGATGCGTTTCTTGGGCGATATCAACCCAAACATGGTTGACAGGATTTACGGCGAAATGGAAGAGGTATCTTTTGCGCCCTTCGACGTGGAAATTCGCGGAGTGGGCGCCTTTCCAACTCTCAAGTATGCCCGTGTCGTGTGGGCAGGCATCCAAAGAGGCGCTGATGAGCTTAGGGATGTCTTTAATCAGGTTGAGCCTCGTCTGCGAGGATTAGGGTTCAAGCCCGACTCGAAGGGTTTCAGCCCCCACA
>CAZPDY010000172.1:0-3539 GCA_964585455.1 uncultured Candidatus Bathyarchaeia archaeon
CGAGCAGCACTGGCACTGTCTGAAGATTGGAAACTACGGCTATGGTTGCACCGGTTTCGCTCACGCTTCGGGTTAACACCATGATGGCACCAGCGAGCAGAGAGTACTTGGTCAAGGGCAAGACTATAGTTCGGAACACTGTAAAAGGTTTAGCCCCATGGATACGGGCGGCGTTCTCCAACTCTATGTCCGTGCGCTCTATCGCAGCAGCCATAGACCTCACAAAGTACGAGTAAGTGATTGAAAGATGGGCTAGGATTAAGAGGACTATCTCTGGAATGAACGCGAAGTTGGTCCAGAAAATGTACAGAGAAGCCCCCAGAGCGGTGGAGGGCACGATGATAGGAATGTTGATAAGAATATCCAAAACAGCCGAAACAGACTTTCCCAGTCTTTTTCGAGAGATTAAGACAGCCATCGGTAACCCTGCAATGATGCTCATCAGAGTCGCGAGGCCGCCTACAAAGTAGGACAAGCCTAAACTCGACCAATAGTCTTGCCAGATTCCGAAGCCAGAAACTGCGTTGTTTATGGTGCCGTCCATTAGGACGTTTAGCGTCGGGAGCGCCACAAAGAGTGAAGGGATTATGATTAACAGGAAAAAGACGAGCAGCGTCAGGGTGTCCCGAGTGGCAGCTATGCCCTTAGAGCTCAATCTTCTCTCGAACAGGGGCCAAGCACGCTTAACAGGTATGTGCAGCCGTGGTTCGAGGACGAGTATGGCTCCAAAAATCGCAGACGAGATCAATATTAGCATCAAGCTGACGAAAACCAACGGTCCCTGCTGGTTTAGGTCTCTCATGTTTTTTACGAAGATGGCGCCGTTCTCAAACGTTCCAGCCACCACGATGGTTGCTCCCGTCTCGCTTATGGATCGAGCAAAAGCTAACACAAAGGCGCCAATTAGACTTGGTCTCAAGATGGGAAAGGTCACAGTCCTGTCTACGGTGAAGGGTGGGGCTCCGAGGGTTCTTGCCGCTTCTTCAAAAACGCGTTGATAGTCGAGAAGCGCCCCCACCATGACTCTCACGACCACGGGGAAAGAAAAGACAAAATGAAGAAGAATCACGAGAAGCCAGCCCGGTGAAACGAGGCTTGCCCCGAAGAGCGACGAAATCCCTTGAGGACTATCCCAAAAAAGAAGCAGAGAATAACCCAACGCAACCGTGGGAACTATGAAGGGGATGTCTGCGAGGGTGTCGATGATGTTTAGCCACCTGGACTTTCCCCTTGCGATGTACCACGCTGTCGGTACCCCTACAACTATGTCAATCACAGAGACGAAGATGGCAACGGCGAAGGATGCCCAGATGGCATTGGCCGCCCTCGCCATCAATTCTTCGTTTCCGAGGATTTCGCCGACGAGGTTCCATCTCAATCCTATTCCGAAAATGGGTGGGACCAAGATTAGAGCGAGAAAAAAAAGAATCGCGCTGACGTAGACAAAGTACCTTATTGCTTTGTGAGATGAAAAGTTGTCGAGGGCTCTGAGTCTGGGCAATTCTATCGTTCTCTCTCTTTCTCGATTGCATAAGAAGTACTGGTTAACTGTGTGCCCTTAGAATTCTCTCGTTGCTGCGAGGATTCTTACGTAGTCTGCTGTGTCATCGCACGAGTCGGCCACGTGTTCCATCTCTTCTGCCAGTTCTCGCAGGAAAAGAACCGTCGCCGCGTTCATGTTGGTCGAATGTTGAAGGAGAAGTTCCTTTATCTGTTGGTATCTTTCGTCGATTTCGCCTTCTATCTTGTCTATCGTTATCGCGAGTCGCCTTGCTTCTGATGGGTTAGTTCCGAGCGCCTCGATTGACTTTCGTAGGATACGAGTGATTTCGACCAGTTTAGTCGCTATGTCAACGAGGGGTTCCCAGAAAACCTCCTCAATCTTTGTTCTGAGTATTAGGTCGAGGCTTCTGGCGGCGTCCTTAACGTGGTCTGCCATCTCGTCAAGTCTCTTGACGAGGTGCATTATGTCTTCTCTGTCTTGAGGGGGCATCGTGTCCTTCGTGAGTTCCTCAAAAATCGTTCTCCGCAACTCGTCTATTTCATGTTCAATCTTCGACAAATGCCCGATGTGGCTCTCAGCCTCTTTTGGGCTGTTTTTGGAAGCTGCGGTCACGGCTTTATGCAAATCCGCAACAGTGTCTGTTGCCAGAATCATCTGTCTGTCTGCAAGCTCCAAGACCTTGGATTTTCGCCTTCTCGCAAACCATCTTTCCATTATTTTCACCTTTTCGCAGAACAATACTTGCTGGTTGCCTATTACTCTTTGGCTTCTAATTGACAGTTCGCATCAACTAACCATCAAAAACCCATACTGGTATCCAGAGAATCGTTTGGTGCTCCGGCCGGGATTCGGACCCGGGTCTCCGACTCGAAAGGCCGGAATACTTAACCGGGCTATACTCGGCAGCCAAAACGGCTTCTACCGGAGCCCATTTTTCCGGAGCATTATCCAGATTGATGGTTCTCTTGAATAAATCTATCTGTCTGAGAAGTTGGGATTCTCTCTTGTGTTTTCCACTGTAGGGCGTAAGAGGCAGCACATGTTTTTATCAGTAAGCCTCTAATTTTAACTCATAACCCTAAAAGAAGATGACTTCAGTTGCCCGTCTTTCCCAAAAGACATAGAGTCAAGCCTGCTTTCAAGTTGTGGTTCGAAATTGACGGAGAATACGTGTTTGGCGAAGGAACATGCAAGCTTCTCGGGAAGGTTAAAGAAGAAGGGTCGCTCAGTGCAGCCGCCAGAGCTTCGGGCATGTCTTACCGCTACGCTTGGGGTCTCGTTAAAGACGTGGAAAAACATCTCGGCGCAGCCATCGTTGAGACTCGGAAGGGAGGAAAACATGGAGGCAGGACAGAGCTGACGAAGACGGGTCTTTTGCTTGTTGAGGATTATAAGAGGTTGAAGAAAACTGTGACGGACGTTTGCAAGCCAGAATAGGGTCTGCTACTCTATTAGTTCCATGGGCTGACCGCAGCAGACTAGGGTTCCGCCGCCAGCTTTAGTCACAGTTACCTCGTTGCCGCAGATGTTGCATACGTATTTTTCTCCCACTTTGCTGACTCCCAAGACTCCTTACTCACCTCCCTTCTATTTGGCAAGCGGTCTTCAAGCATTCTTCCAAAGGCGCAAACAGCGTGTCCACCTTGTTCATGGTCGGTGAGTAGAAGGCTGTCTTCGCTGAGTTTGTCATCAGCGAACCTACTCCCAAGTCTTTCAGCCACGTGACTATTGCACAGGTATCGCACACGACTTGTCCGCCGGCTTCTTCGATGACGTCGACATAATTTTTAGCGCTTTTCTTTAGCCATCTAGACGTGCACACCCACAACTTCAACTCATCCTTTACCTTTTTTCCACGTAGGAACGTCGCAATCTTCTTCACTTCTTCCACCGAACAGTGGGGGCATCCGAGGAATATCAATTCAGGCTGTTCGGACGCTGTGGACAGGTTTTCCATGGAGCTTTCTATTTCTCTTCTCTCGACGATTATTCTTTCCTGCAATGTTTCCTTGCCTGTATCGCCCAAGTGGAATAG
>CAZPDY010000173.1:0-3511 GCA_964585455.1 uncultured Candidatus Bathyarchaeia archaeon
GGGTTTAGCCATGAATACGCGGCGATTACTCTAATTGCCATATCCGCTTTTCTGGTTGCACACAGTTTTCTGAGACACGAGAAGAAGCAAGCGATGAGGACCTTTGTGGCGGTTCTGCCTTTGCTTTTCTTTTTCATAATGAACGTATACTTCAGAATCGCCCCTTTTTCTTACACTGTTGAGCCCAATGTGACCTACGTACAGGATTCCGTTAATCCGAGACCGTTTGACCTGTTCTTCCTGGTTGATTATTTGAGTGTTTCGAACCCGATCCACAATTATGCGTCTTACTTCGACCTAGCAGCTCATGTGTTGACATTGTTCGTTGTTCTTTACGCTTTGCTGTTGCCTTTCGTAGTAGCTGGATTCTTCAGGAGCAAGGTGTTGGACGGTTGGTCGGGATTGCTTGTCCTCGGTTCTTTTGGTGCTTTGCTGGTTCCCTTTTGTGCTTTGGATTTGTGGTACCGGTGGATGCTCATGTTGGTCTATCCTTTCACTTTCTACGCGGCTATGGGTTTCTTCAGGATATTCGCTGGGGAGGACGAAAATGATGGTGCGAGCCGTCTCAGTCCGAGGGGCTGGCTTCGCAGGATTAGCTTCTCTAAGCAGAAAGGTGCTTGCTTGGTGTTGGTTACGGTCTTTGTGGGAGCGCTCTACGTTTCATCGCCCCTAGTTTATGGGAGGTTTGGTGTGTTTTCTGTTCCTGGAATTAGTAGCTATTTTCCTTCCAGCATGTTGGCGAATTCTGTTCCTGTGGAGGATACTCAAGATGTAGTTCGAGCCCTTGAATGGTTGAGTGTGGAGCTTTCTGCTGATTCCTGTGTTCTGATTCAGGAGGCGTTTATGTCTTGGTCTAGGTTATACTTGGGCAGAGAACACAAAATCTTGCTGTTTACCCGAGATTTATCCAAGGCTACAGGTCTTGCTGTACAACAGGATTTTGGGGCGATATATTTTGTGTGGTGGAATGAGAGCATTGGATGGTACGGAGTTGAGGTTTCGATGGATTACTCAGAAGTGTTCAGTAGTCATAGGATTTCTGTTTATAAACATGTTTGACCATGGAATACGAGGTCTGAGGATGCCAGCAGGGGTAGAAGGCTATCTTTAGAATGAAGATTTCAATAGTCTTAGGAACTCGTCCTGAGATAATCAAGTTTTCTCCGATTATTAGGGAATGTGAGCGTCGAGGCTTGAACTACTTTGTTGTGCATACGGGTCAGCATTACTCGTATAATATGGACAGGGTGTTTTTTGAGCAGCTTGAACTGCCGCATCCAAGCTTTAGGCTTGATGTGGGATCTGGGACTCACGCTGAACAGACGGGGAAGATGATTGTTGGTATAGAAAAGGTTCTGATGCGGGAAATGCCTGATGTGGTTCTGGTGCAAGGTGACACTAATACCACTCTGGCTGGTGCGCTGGCTGCCTCTAAGCTTGGTTTGAAAGTGGGTCATGTGGAGGCTGGTTTGAGGTGCTATGATCGAAGGATGCCTGAAGAAATCAATCGTGTCTTGACAGATCACTGTTCGGATTTTCTGTTTGCGCCAACTGAGAACTCGAGAAGGATTCTTCTGGGCGAGGGAATTCCCGAAGAGGGAATATTTGTTACTGGTAATACTATTGTTGATGCTGTTCATCAGAATCTGGAGATAGCCAATCGCAGGAGAAGTGTGATAAGAGATTTGGAGCTTGAGCCAAAGGAGTATTTTTTGGCGACTGTTCATAGGCAGGAGAATGTTGATAGCAAGGAGAAGTTTTTCAGTATTCTAGATGCTTTGGAGAAGGCGTGTGGCGAGTTTGGTGTTCCTGTGGTTTATCCTGTTCACCCACGTTCCAGGAAGCAGATGGAGGAGTTTGGTTTGCGTCCTGATGGGCTTAGGTTGATTGAGCCTGTTGATTTCTTGAGCTTTCTCCAGCTTGAGAGTAATGCACGGCTTGTTTTGACTGATTCTGGTGGAGTTCAGGAAGAGGCTTGTGTTTTGGGGGTTCCTTGCTTGACGTTGAGGGATAGCACTGAGCGTCCTGAGACTGTTGAGGTTGGGTCAAACGTTTTAACTGGCGCAGATTCTGATAGAATCCTTGAATGTGCAAGAATGATGGTTCTTAGAAGAGACGTCTGGGAAAGCCCCTTCGGAGATGGAAGAGCTGGGATCAGAATTGTTGAAGAGCTGAGGAGAAATGGTTTAGTTGGAACGTAACACAACAGCTTTCCTGAGGACAGAGGGAGAAAAATCAGTCAAACCATTTGTCGTTGCGGGAATTCCTGCTTATAATGAGGAGAAGACGATTGCGAAGGTTATCTTGCGGGCGCAACGGTGTGTGGATAGGGTTGTGGTTTGTGATGATGGCTCTAGAGATATGACTGTGAACATAGCGAAGGAGCTAGGGGCTGACGTGATTCGGCATCAGAAGAACTTGGGTAAAGGTGCAGCTGTTCGATCCTTGTTTGAGGCTGGTCAGAAAATGGGTGCTGATGTTTTTGTGACTATTGATGGGGACGATCAGCATGAGCCCGAAGAGATCCCGAGGTTAGTGGAGCCGATTTTGAAAGGAGAAGCTGATGTGGTGATTGGATGCAGGTTTGGATCTGGTGATTCTTATCCTGCGATTCGTAGGTGGGGCAATCGGGTTTTGAACTTCTTGACTACTATGTCTGCGGGTAAGGCGGGGGATACTCAGTGTGGCTTTCGCGCCTACTCTAAGATGGCCTTGAATGCTATTGACGTGACTGAGGACGGTTTGGGCGTGGATTCTCAGATTTTCATCGATGCGAAGGACAAGAATCTGAAAATCGTTGAAGTCACTGTTTCTACGAGGTATCCTAAGGGAGTTCAGACATCTAAAAGGAATTCTGTCTCTCACGGGATGGAGGTCCTTCTATCTATTATCGAGTTGATTACTGAGAGGAGACCGTTGCTCTTCTTGGGAGTCCCTGGGCTGGTGTTGTTCACGGTCGGTGGGGGTTGCTTTGTCAGTGTCCTAGAAGTATACAATAGGACGAGTCAATTCGCCATTGGCACTGCTTTGTTGGGTGTGGTTTCAACGTTGCTTGGTACGCTTCTAGTATTTGGGTCTCTGATTCTTTGGGTCATTGACAAACGATTGGGGCGCTTGGAGAATCGCATTGCAAATCGGGTTAACAAGAATTCCAATTCGGAATGATTGGAACTTGTCGTCAAACCCGAGAAAAGAGGCGGACCGACGACAACTGAGCTTGAGATGCTTGAGGAGAGTGTAGGTTACAAGTTGGAGGTTCTTGTTGTTAGAGATCGAAGTTCATGAGATTCGTGGAGAGTGTCCTGTCTACAAACTAGGGGACAAGATGGTTATTGATGGTGCCAGAATTGTTTTGGAGGAGACGGATGCTGTGTGTGTTCATGCGCTGTCTACGTTGCTGCATTATGTGGTTGCTTTGGATGAGGGGGTTGACCCAGTTAAGCTTGGGCTGACTAAGCCTGAGAATAAAGAGTTTGCTTATATGCAGTGTGTAGATCACGGTGAACCCAAT
>CAZPDY010000174.1:0-3501 GCA_964585455.1 uncultured Candidatus Bathyarchaeia archaeon
GTCTAGAGCTGCTTGGATTCCTCCGACTCCTCCACCGACCACCAACACGGCGCCTACTTTTCCTTCAGTCATTCTATTGCACCTCCAACGCTCTGTAGAGGGGAGTCGTTGCTTCTATGTGGTCCAAGGCGATCATTCCCTTCCTTCGCATATCAACGATGTGACAGAGCACCGACGCGGGCTTCAAGTCCATAATCGTTGCAAGTTCCTTTACAGACAGAGGTTTCTGCTTAGCTAGAAAGTGTATTTTGTGCCGAAGGAACTCCTCTTCAACAACTTCGTCCAGTAACTCGTCGAATTCTCCTTTTGGAATTGCTTCTCCATAAACATTCTTGGCTTCTGTCAACTCCTCTTCCCTTCCCGCAAGAACCCGTAGACGGAAGTCTGCTGCAGCATTCTTAGCTGCCAAAACATTCACCAAGACCTTCTCGTCTGGCTTCTTTCCAGTTAAAGGAGACTGCCTCATGGACATTACTTGGTCTCTGAAACTGTCAACGATTGCTGCGAAGGGCTCGATGTCTGCAGCATAGGCCCACTCAAGCTTCAAACGTTCTGGTTTGAGACCAGTTAGCGAAAGGAGCTTCTTCAACATCTCAACCTTCCTCTCAGCCTGAGCGTTGCCTGCAATGTAGTGGCAGTCGGGCGCTGGGCAGCCGACAACCAGCACGCCGTCTGCTCCTTTTGCGAAAGTGTCCAAGACAATGACGGGGTCGATTCTGCCCGCACACATCACCCGCACTATGTACATTTTGGGATAGCCTTTCACTCCCTTTGGACTGGTAGTTTCTACGCCTAGGGGCTTGGCCCAATTGCACACGAAACCGATGATTTTAGGTCTGAAAATCATGCAGTCTTCCTCCCTAAAGCGACTGCGACCTCAGTCAGGATCTGTACTTCCGTAAACTGCTTCATGGTAATGGCTCGTTCGGGACAGCTTGCACTACAGATGCCGCAGCCTTTGCAGAGGCATTCATCGACTTGTGCAATTCCCAAGTCGTTCTTTTTTATGGCGCCGAATGGGCAGACTACTCCGCAGACGTTGCAGCCAGTGCACAGAGCTTGGTCAACGACCGCTTTGTCTGCGTCGCAAAGTCCCTCATTTCCTAAGCATTCTGTGCAGGGACCGCATCCAAGGCATCTTCGAGCTTCGTAGATGGCGGTTTCTTTCGTCTTCGCCAAAAGCTTGTCAGCCTCTTCGAAGCTAACTTCCCACTTGCCCGCGTCTACGTGTGGACTTTCGTATCTTTCAGGCTTCTTCATCACTTTCTTCCAGTCTTTAACCCAAGCAGTCTCCTCAACTTCCCTCTCTCTTCCAGCCCGCAACTCTTCACCTTTCAGAAAGCGGTCGATCGAAATCGCCACTCGTTTACCTGCTCCCACAGCCTCGATGACGCTCGCAGGACCTGTGGAAATGTCGCCTCCCGCAAAAACCCCGCTAATCTTCGTCTCCATCGTTAGCGAGTCGGCTGAAATCCCGTTCGCACGTTCATTCAAGAGAGCGGAGGGTATGCAAGAGGTTTCGGCCACTTGGCCGATGGCTGGAATGACCGAATCTACCTCATAAACGTGTTCAGAGCCCGCTACGGGTACTGGGCGCCTTCTGCCGCTTGCGTCAGGCTCTCCCAACTCCATCCTAAAGCATTCAACAGCCTTCACTCTGCCCTTCTCGCCGATGATTCGTTTGGGCGCAACGAGAAGTTGAATCTTGACTTCCTCTTTCTCAGCAGCCTCTATCTCGTGGGGAAGAGCGGGCATTTCCTTTCTCGAACGACGGTAGAGAATCGTGACGTTTTTTGCCCCAAGCCTCAATGCGGTGCGAGCGGCGTCTATGGCGCTGTTGCCTCCTCCGATGACTGCGACTTTTTCGCCCACGTTGAAAGTCTTCCCGAGAGCGATGTCCCTGAGAAACTCGACGGCTGGATAGACGCCCTCCAAGTCTTCGCCGGGAACTCCGAGTTCTTGACTCTTCTGAGCCCCGATTGCGATGAACACGGCTTGGTAACCCTCGTCTTTCAGGGTGTCGAGAGAGAAACTCTTGCCAAACTCTACTTCTGTCTTAATCTCCACACCCAAGTCTTCGATGAAGGCGATTTCGTTGGCCACGACGTATTTCTGCAGCCGATAATCGGGAATACAGTACCTCATCATCCCCCCAGCTTCGGGCATACGTTCAAAAACAGTGACAGGGTAACCGAGTTTTGCAAGCTCATACGCAGCGCTCAACCCGGCTGGTCCTGCACCGACTATTGCCACCTTTTCCGTGTGTGCCTTCGGTATTCGTTTAGGTCTCACTCGTCCCTGCTCACGTTCAATGTCTGCGGCAAGCCGCTTTAAATAGCGAATGCCCACAGCCTGGTCAATCTCCTTTCTCGTGCAAGCGTCTTGGCAGGGGCTGAAGCATACTCGACCGCATATCGCTGGAAAGGGCATGCTCTTCCGAATGAGCTCGACAGATTCTTTGAACTTGCCTTGCTGGATTAAGGAGACGTATCCTTGAACGTTTATATCGGCGGGGCATGCAGCGCGGCATGGGGGCAGCTTCCGTTTTTGTGCAGTTTCGAGATTAGTCTTCGACGACATTTTTCTATAGACCTCGCTGACAGAGTCAACTATCATAGAAAAAAAGGGTAATTAGACGTTACGTTTTTTTGAGGGCGAAATGGCTTTGCTTGATCGCCCACAGTTTGTACTGCTGTGGTCCCATCGAGTCCCTGAGCTCTTCTTCCAGCGTAACCACGTTGTCGGGTCTGATTTCCGCTATCCAACCTGCCTCATAGGAGTCTTCGTTGATTATCGAGGGCTTGTCTTCGATTGCTTTGTTGGTTTTGGCGATTTTGCCGCTGACTGGGGCGTATAGGTCGAATTTGAACATCCACGTCTCGACGGCTCCGAAGGGTTTTCCCTTTCTCACTTCGAACCCCACAGGTTCAGTTTGTATGTGGGTTATTCCCGTGAGGCGTTTCTGGGCGTGGTCTGACAGACCTACTCTGATGTTTCCTTCGGGCGTTACCATCGTCCAAATGTGGTTTGGGCTACAGAGTAGTCGTTCGCGGATGACGGGATACTCCACCTGCTCCTGAGGAGGTCCTCGGGTTTTCCTCAACTCGTCGAGGCGCAGGCGGACTGCGTCTGAAACGAATTCTGAGAGGCTTTTGTACCGACCTGTCTCGAGTGTCCTCTCGACTGCTGACAGTAGTTCTTGTTTTACTCGGACGGTTCTCCATTTTGTCATATGCCTCACTCCTTGAGCAATGTCTGATTTCTTACTCCTCGCTTGGCTTAGCTACAGTTTTTTGGTATTTCTGCGGAGTCAGCAAGTCGTTCGTCCATGAGTCGTATTCTGCAGGTTCAGGCTGAACTTTCACGATCCACTGAGATGGGTCGGCGTTCAGTATGAACGGGTCTTCGATGACTTTTGCGTTGACTTCGATAATTTTTCCGTTCAGAGGCGAGTGCAGGTCGTACGTGAACCACCATGATTCTGCCACTCCGAAGGGCTCG
>CAZPDY010000175.1:0-3488 GCA_964585455.1 uncultured Candidatus Bathyarchaeia archaeon
AGACAGGAGTCTCAGGACTAATAGCCGCGAAATCGTCTTTTCCCCCGTTAGAAATTATTGAGAAGCTTCGTGGAATGTTGAAGGAGCGCCCCTACGAGTTCCGCTACAGCCTCCGCATAATTCCCATCCAAAAAGTAACGCGAACCGACCTGGGCGAAATCGAACGCACCGTCACGATGCTATCGAAGGAAATCAAGGAGAATGAAACATTCCGCATTACCGTCGAAAAACGTTTCTCCCAAACCCCCAGCAAAGATATCATCGAAGCCGCGGCAGCGAACATAGAACGCAGAGTAGACCTCGCCAACCCCGACAAAATCGTCCTGATTGAAATCGTGGGCGGCTTCACAGGAATATCCGTCCTAAAGCCCTCCGACATAATTTCGACGGTGAAAGAAAAATTCGAAGGCTAAACGAATCCTTTATTCATGGTTTCTTCCGCAAGCGATAAAACTGAAGAAGACAGAACATAATTACTGATGCAGTATGAAGAAGCTGAGACCAGTAGACTACAAGCTTCTGTACGAGTTGATGAAGGACGCCAAGAGGAGCGACAGGCAACTGGCTAAGATTCTGGGAGTGTCTCAACCCACTGTCACGAGGAAGAGAGCACTACTCGAGAAGGAAGTGATCGACGGCTACACAGCGATTCCAAAGTGGGAGAAACTCGGGTACGAAATATTCGCCATCACGCTCGTTAAGATAAAAGCAGTCATTGCATCGAAGGGACAGTATGAGGCGGTTAGGAAGAGAGGAATGGAATGGCTCATGAGCCAACCCAACATCGTCATGGCTGGAGCGTGCCGAGGCATGGGAGTGGATTCCTTCATGATGTCTATCCACATAAGCTATTCGGACTACGACAAATTCATGAGTAGCTACAGGTATGAATTGGGAGACTTCATAGACGACGTCCAATGCATACTGGTGAACCTCGCTGGGAAAGAGCTCTTGAAACCCTTCAGCCTGAAATACTTGGCAGAGGCGGAAGCAAATTACCCCAAGAATTCTGAGAGTAAAGTGTAGCTTCTTTCTAGCGTTGAGTGACTAAGAGAGCGACATGTTCAATCACGAGCTCTGAAAGAGCCGCCTCTTCTCCGCCCTTCTCAGACTTCACTGCCAACTCGCTGTCAGAAATTACAAAAACCTCTCGGACATGCCCCGCTTTCTCTTCTGATAAATCAAGGACAGTGTCGTCGCGTCTACCATGAATCAGTTTTGAAACTTTCTCAAGAGACTTTTCAACAGCGCCCTCTGTATTTGAGATTATTAGAACAGCGATTCTTGATAATTTCGGCTTAATCCCGATAAGGTCCAAGGCTGCTTTAATCTGTCTCTGAGCGGAAGCGAACAGCAAGCATTCTACGGCGAGACTTTTCGAGATGTTCATTCGGTTTCTGAAAGCGTTCAAAGCGTTGAGAGCGGCGAAATAGAGATGCTGCCAACCCGCGATCAGTCCAGCGTCGAGGAATTGAACCGTCACATTGCCCAGCTCTTCTCGGACCAAACTGAGAAAGCAATCGACATCATCCAAGCGAGCGTCTCTGAAGCCGGCGATAGCGACATATTCATCAAACCCCTCAACCTGCTTTATCATCCAGAGCCCCCAGTTACTTCTTGAATGAAGCGTTCTGCCAGTTCTGGGTTGAAACCATGCTTTATCAGTGTCTGCTTTGCGTCTTCGACAGATTTTCCGTTTTGCCTGAATTTTTGGAGGACCTTTTTCAGGGCTTCCTTCCGCTCCCACGGAAAGATTATCCAATCACGCGTTGTCTTCTCGTAATAGTCTGGTTTAGTTATGCTCCAAGGCTTGTAGTAAAGAGTTGCAATCTTGAGGGCTCTGGCGCCTTGCTTGTCCAGATGGGCTTTGACGAGGCAGAGACTCTTGCCCGTGTCGGAAACATCATCAACAACCAGCACCTTCTTATTTTTAACGTCGACTGAAACCCCCTGGGTTATTATCGGTTCTTTCTTTGTCTCCGCGACGCCCAAATAGAATTCGGCTTTTATGTTGGCGATTTTCGGGTTTTCGAGCAAGTCGGACAGGACTCTGGCGGGGGTCCAGCCGCCTCGTGAGACGCCTACGATTATGTCGGGGTTGAACTTGTCGTTTCGAACTTTTCGAGCCAAATCCAAGAGCATGGTGTAGATTTGTTCCCACGTCGGAATCTCAAACCCTTCGCTCGACTGCAACTCTGTGAAACCTCAAGCCAGAAGAAATAGGAATAAGCGAGTGAATTTAAATGTTTTACACTTCGCACGACTTTAGAAAAAATAAAAAAAGAGGGAAGAATAGGCTCGTGGCTAAGGTGGCTTTGGTTTTCTCGCTCCGAATATGATTACTCCGATGCCTATGAGTATCCAGCCGATGCCGAAGAACATCCACGCGTAAGAGTTCATCATTGCGGCATTTGCGAGTATGAGGTTGGCTTGGGCGTTGTAATTGGTCGCGTTGAGCTCTGCGTCTTCCATGGCGGTGCCTCTTTCCTCAAAGACGCTCAATGACTCTTCGAGAAGAGCCTCTGCATTCCCATAATGTTCATTAGCTGACGAAAAGTCTCCAATGTTGTGGGCTTGAGTTCCCAACTGGTATTCGAAGTAAGCCTCGATGAAGCGAACAATTGCCTCAGAGACGTTGAAGAAAGGAAACATCGGACCGCCCGAAAACGTGATTTGTAGTTTGTCGTAGAGCTGTTCTGCCTGCAGATGATTTGACGAATACACGGCGAACTGATAGTCCCAAGTTGTCCAAGTCCATGTGGTAACGACGTCCAGAGGCCCACTGGTAGCGTTAACGATTTCCACGTACATCCTGTAGGAGTAAGTCCAAATCTCAGGAACTTCGCTCGTAGAAGGCGTCATGTTGCTCACAGTAAACACCTTGGTGTCATCGGGAGCCATAGTCTCCGGTGTGGAATAGCGGTGAGTGTAGTTTTTGCCCCAACTGAACCACATTATGATGGTTGAAATGTTCAACTGCGCTTCTGTCGCTGGACCAGGAGGATCGTAGTCGTTTTCTATCATGACAGAAACTTCCCAGTTCGTTCCCGCTTCATAGGCAACGACCGAGCCAAGATAATAATCTGAGCCCCTGTATGCGGGGTTTATCCATGCTATTTTTTCCAGTCCTGCATGCGAAGGTTTAATGGGAACAGCGGATAGCGTTACGAGTACTAGGATACTCAACATTACTAGAGCAGTTTTCTTCATTTTGTTACCCTCTAAAACATACACGTGGTTGAACGCAATTCATATTTATAATTTGCGTATACATCCCTATAAAAAACTCGCCAAATTTTCCGCTTACTTTCAAAATGCTTTGATTTTGGGGTAGAAAAACGCCAATTCCACTCAGAAAAGGCTCTATCCCCCACAAAGTCTTCAGCCCTATGCGGGGAAGCAGAATCGATGCAAGCAAACCTTAATGTGCTGAAAGGCTCTCTAGTGAAAACCCGATTAAGAACGTTGAAAATGGGATGGCTGTGGTG
>CAZPDY010000176.1:0-3482 GCA_964585455.1 uncultured Candidatus Bathyarchaeia archaeon
CTCGTACAGAGTTGACTTGGCGCTTTTGGAGAAGGCGAAGGAGGGCATGATTGTACTGCATCCGTTGCCGCGGGTGGATGAAATTGCGCCTGAAGTGGACGGGACGAAGTATGCGCGGTATTTTGAGCAGGTTTGGAATGGGATAGTGACGAGGATGGCTCTGCTGGCTCTGGTGCTGGGAAAAGTCGGGTAGGCAGGCTTCTAGTCTCTGCGCCCTCTAGCCTAGACAGTCCTAACAGGCTCAATAACGTGTTTTTTTGTTGGGTAAGGCTTTTCTGTTTTAGAGTGCTCTGAGTGTAGCGTGTGCGGCTGTAGTCTAGCCTGGTAGGACGCTGGCCTCCCAAGCCGGTGACCCGGGTTCAAATCTCGGCAGCCGCACCATTGAGGCTTTTGCAGTTAAAGGACTTACAAAAAGAGGATGCGGTTATAGTTCGCGTGTTTGTTATTTTTCTTCCAGTTTGACGGTCTTGCAGCACCTTCTCTCCAGGTGTCCCATTAGGTATACTCCTGCTCTGGCTCTTTCTTCTTCCTCTTCGAGGTGTTTCTGGAAGCCTACCTTCTTGACTCGGTTGTAGCTGTCGACGACGAAGGGATACCATTCTCGGTGGTATTCGGTGTGTTTGCAGGTGAGATAGTCTTCGCAGAGGAGACAGCTTTCCAGCCCATTCTTAGGTGCGCATTTTCTGTTTTCGCAGGGTGCACCGCCGCCGTTTAGGCACATGGGGCATTGGGCGTTGGCGAACCACTCCAACCCTTTTCTGAACTCTTTGAATTGGAAGGCTTTGGTCGCGTATTCGAGCCAGTCGTAGCGGACAGTGTCGACTAGCCGTTTGAGTTCACCTGCGATTGCTTTTACTCTGCCGTTGCCGTTGGGGCACTGTCCGCAGTAGACGCCGCACATTCCATACCGAGTGTTTTTGCTATCCATTTTTAACTTCCTCTAACATGTTTAGATGTTGCTAAAGTGTACAGCGAGGCATTAAAAATTGCTGATCGTTGGTGAGAGAAATAAAAGTTCCCAAGGTGGGTCTAAGCCTTTAACCGTTGTCCAGCCCATCAAAGCAGCGTCTTCGTCGCAAGCCAGCGTTCAGCCGTTTTTGCTGGTTTGCTCGTTGCCCTGACGCAACGCGTTATCAGCGTGCTCCCCACTTGGGTAAATAGGCATGCGTGCTTTTGTAATATAGATTTTCTTGTACAGTTTTCTTAAATGCAAGGTCTAATAATTTATGGGCACAGACGCGGAAGGCTGATGCGATGGGGAAGTTCGAGGAAGATTTGACCTTGCTCCTAGACAAGCTCTATACGGGGCTTAAGGAGGAGGAAGGGCAGAAGCTGAGGAGTTTGGGGGATAAGCTGGCAAAAATGCACGGTGAAGGGTTGGTTAAGATTAATCATTCGGTGATGGAGTTGGTGTTGGCTAAGCATCTGATTTTCGGTGGGTACGAGGTTGACGTAGAGCGGGTTCTGGATGGCTTGTCATGCGACGTGTACGCGACTAAGGGGTTTGGCACCCTAATCGTCGAGGTTGAAACCGGCTTCGTTCCGCCCGAACATGCACTCGACTTGTTGGCGTATTTGAGAGCAAGGATAACGAGCAAGATAACACGCTACAGCAACAGAGCAGACAAGTTTGCGCTCGCCGCTCCGCCCCATTACGTAATGTGGATACATCCAGGGTTGCTGAAGCCTCCTAGAAACCGAAGAGTTGAGGAAATTCAGGACATTAAGCGCCTATGCGACCAGTATTACACTAGTCCGCCTGTTGGGCTGGATGAGATTAGGAATGCTCGACTGCACACAATCTACATTCTCGATGTGGACGAGGCTTCGGTTAAGGAAACTGACCCTCAAGACTACTTGGAGAAGACTGCGAAGATGAGTTATTAGCAGACGTTGAGGGATTGTAGTGGTGGGCAGCGGCTCCTGTGAACATGGCCCTTAGATGTTGCTTCTCAGAGTTTGCCTTTTATGGCAGAGAGTATTGAACTTGTGATTTCGGCTTCCTGCAATGTTTGCTCTCCATTATTTGGGTGTGTGTTATTTTTGGTTCTTGAACATTTCTTTCAGTTCATCGAGCCATTCTTTTGCAAGAGCGGGTGTTGCATAGTTGTTTTCGCAGGGAAAATCTTTGCATTCTCCGCAGTAGTTCAAGCCTCGTTCTTCGGCGCATTTCCATATCGTGCATTGTGGGTTTCTTCTTGTTTTGCATCCCTCGCATTTTGTTGTTATGTAGAGTTTGCAGGCGGTGCAGGAGATTCCGCATGGCGCAGCTAATTCGCTCAAGGTAGCTTTTTGCCTCCTATGACGTGTTGTGTGGTTTTAGAGTTTTAAGAGCTTGCCTTGTTTCTGTCTGCGTCTGCATCGGTCTAAAGTGTCTACTGCTCGGAGTATGTGGGGATGGTTATGGAGCCGCCGACGACGAGAGCTATGTTAAGAGCTTCAAAGAAACTCTTGGTCTGTGACGCCTTCTTGGACACAGCGGATTACATGATAGGTGAAGCAGTCGTTGCAGCGAAGCACGGTTGACGCGACCAAGCCCATCAACTCCTTAATCTTAACGTCTAAGGCGCTCTTCTCGTAGGCGCGGCTGTCTAGGGCGAAGAAGCGTTTAATCCCAAGGTTGCCGCTGGAGAGAATGCGCATATTCATACGCTCAAGAAAACGCCTAAACTCCTCATGGCTATCCAAACGCAATCCCACGGAATCTTAGTTAAAACTCAAGAAATTTCTTTTGCACATTACTCTCAAGCTTCCGACGGCAGAATGCCTTCAGGCACATCCCCCAAGCCCACTAACTCCAAAAAGCACAAATCCGCAGACAGCAGAATAATATTGCTGGAGAATGCATGCATATGCCAACCTACATCCTACTCTCAAAGCTCACTGATGAGGGCTGGAAAACCGTCAAAGAACGTCCCGAAAGAATCAAAGAAGTTAACCGCGAACTCGAAGCGATGGGCGTCAAAGTCCTATCCCAGTACGCTACCCTCGGCGAACACGACTTCGTCAACATAGTCGAAGCCGCAGACAATAAAACAATAGCAAAAGTCTCAATAGAACTCGGCTTCCGCGGAACCATCCGACTAAAAACAATGCCAGCAATTCCCATCGACGAATTCATCGCCAGCGTAAAGAAGAAATAGCCACACACATTACTCCCCCTTTTTATCTTTGTGTGCAAAAGAGAAAATTCATAACTGAGACCCCGACCACTTAAACCATAAAGAAAGAGTGTGACTTAGCCGTGAGCCTCCAAACCCTCGACAAAATCTTCGACCCCAAAAGCATAGCAGTCATAGGCGCCAGCGACGAAGAAGGTTCAGTAGGCTACAGGCTAATCCGCAATCTTATAGGCGTGGGCTACCGAGGCGTTGTCTATCCCGTCAACCCCAACAAACCCAGCATACAAGGAATACAAGCCTACCCCAAGATATAAGCATTGCCCCGCCAAGTAGACCTCGCAATAATCGCCACCCCAGCCA
>CAZPDY010000177.1:0-3445 GCA_964585455.1 uncultured Candidatus Bathyarchaeia archaeon
AATTTACGGACAGAACCGCAGCGAGCAGAATAGCCGAGCCCAAGAGGAATCGGTCAATGGCAAAGTAAACGCCTGACACGACAGCCAGCAAGACCCCGAACAAGAATAGGAGAAAGGCTATCGACAGAAGTCTCAGTCGTCCAAGCTGAATGACCTTAAGCACTTCTTCAGCTTTCGAACTCGTCACCTTCTATCAGCTTCCACGCAACCCCAAGTTTTGCAGCATCCTGCATGGTTGGCAAACGTCGTCTACTGTGGGTTCGCCACACAGCTTACAATCCTGCAATCTCTCTGCCTTCACCGCGTTCTCCAGCGGCACCCAAAGTTTCTGCGCAGAACGATAGACCGTGTATTTCATGCTCGGATGCTTTTCCTCCATCCTATTCAACATAGCACGAACATCGTTACGCAACGCCTTAGAAGCGTAGGGACACAGTACACTCTGAAACTCTACCTTCTTCAAATAAGCATACAACGTTGTCTCCTTCTCGAGGACTTCACAGAAGGGCTTAATGCGACACACAAAACTGGAATTCATCGGAGACGTAATTGGCTTGTTTCTAGCTATTCTCAGCGGGTCACCGTGCACCATGTTCAAGAGAACCGTTTGTGCTTCGTCGTCGAGGTTGTGAGCGGTCGCGAGTTTAGTTGCTCCCAATCTGCGAGCTTCAGAATTGAGCGCCCGCCGCCTCAAGACCCCGCAGTAGGCACACGGCGTCAACTCCTCATCCTTCTCTCTTAATCGCTCAACCAGCTCATTCAGCGTGTGCCCAAACAACTCCGTAAAGGAAACGACAACGTGCTCAACTCCAAGCTCTTTGCAGCCCTTCTCCGCAATCTTCAACGCCTCATCTCGGTACCTACGAATCCCTTCATCAACCGTGACGGCGGTCAAGTCAGACTTCGGAAACGACTTTTCCAGCTTAGCCAGAATATGCAGGAGCGCCATGCTGTCCTTGCCCCCCGAAACTCCCACAGCTATCCTATCATTGAAGCGGAGCATGCCGTACTTGGCAATCGTCGCCCTAACCTTGTCCTCTATGGATTGGCAGAAGCATCTTGGGCACAGCTTCTCGCCTGAGTACGGTCGCATGTAAACTGCGTCTCTGCGCCTGCAAATCGTGCATTTGGATAGCATCGTTTGTTGCACGCCTTGCTCTATCTTAAAATCAACGCTTTAGTATAGGTTTCTGTGGGAGGCAGACAGTATGGCGAAGAAGCCCCTGAGACACGCCGAACGATTAGAAGTCCACTACGACCGACAGCACTGGCAACTACTGAAAGCCCTACGCTTCGAAGCGATAAAACTCATGAAAGTGCTTGAAAGGGCAAACATAGCCACAATCACGCATGGGAGCATAGCTCGAGGCGACGTCACCGCAAAGAGCGACGTAGACATCTTCATACCCAACCCCCCATCCTCCTTCACGATAGAAACAACGCTGGAAAGAGCTCACATCCAGCCAACCAGACGCCTAATCGTGCAAGCCACACCCCACTACGCCGCCAAAGGCTACGTCGAAATCGACGAACAACATGCCGTCTCCTTTCCCCTAGCCAAAATGCGCCAAGTGGAAAGAGAATTCTACCGCTTCGGCGGAGAAACCACCCTAACCGCACTGAGAGAGGGCAGAAGAGTGGCGGGGGTTGACAAACGCCTCATGCTAATACAACCCACACCAGAAGGACACGTCGAAACCACGATAGTAGACGGAGAAGCAGCGGCAGCCAAACTCCTCGGAATCTCCGTGGAGACTGCACTGGACCGTGTACACGCACTTCTCAGGAGGGATGAGGTCGGTAGGACGGGTGTTTTCATAGAAAAAGAACTGACTTCAGATGAGACTTTCGAGATGGCTCTTAAGAAGCTCGCCGAAACCAAGCCCGAAGTAAGACGACGCTTAAGGTTCTACGAAAAATAACTCCACTCAGCCCACAGGAAAACGCAGGAGCGCCGCGACTCCCCCCAGAGCCAGCAGTTTCTGACCAGCCTCATGCTCCACGCTTACGACGACGACTTTTCCTCCCTTCTCCTCAACCCTCTTCATCAATCCCTCTAAAGCCAGCCGACCTTCATCTGAAGCGTCTCTGATGGCGAAGTCAGCTACCAGAAGGGTCTCGACGGCTCCGTAATCGTCTGCTTTCTGCGCTTGCTCCAGCCCATACGTCACGTCGCCCTTCCCGCTCCCGAGCCTCGCGAGCACTTCCTCAACTGCACGGGTTTCGTCCGCAACGCGAATGTGTTTCAACGCTCCTTCCAAGATGCCCGAACGCAAAGCCTCCTGAATTCCTACTAGTCCGCTGCTGTTCACGCTCTTCACGTCCACTACCGCCCCAGCAACCTCGGGAGCCTCGCTCTCAACATACTTGGCGAACTGATTCTTCACGAACCCCACCCCGATAATCACGATTGAACAGCGGATACTCTGCCACACCTCCCTAACCGCGTTCAGCGCATTCTTGAAATAGTTTTGCAGAGCCTTTGCCCTTTTGTCCGCTTCCAGCTTGCCTGGAAGACTCGCCTTGTCCTCAGCCTTCACGTCCACTCCATACTGCCTAATCAAGGCGATGCAGTATTCTTCGCTGTCGATGGAGACAACGATGACGGGCGGTGCGTCAAAGCGGCTAGCCCTCTCGAGGCGGTTGACCTGATGCCCCAGCCATTTCTCCTTAACAATCGTCAGTGGCTTGTTGACGGCGACGTTCAACGTGTGATGGCTCCCTCTTCCAGCGACGTCTTCGGGCGCCTCGTGTATTCTGCCGTGAACTCTTAGGCGGTTTAAGCTGCGGTCCCAGACGACCTCTTCAACCCTTACTCCGAGGAAGACCGAGACCCGCTTTCCTTTTTGGGGTCTGGAGTAGTCGGCGTCGACCTTCGTCTCCCGCGATGTCCGCGCGTAGACCAAGTCGCCCTTGTAGATGATGTTGTACAGGTGCCACAAGTCGTCCAGCGTGGTGGGCACTAGTTTAACGATGCCCTTCTTGAAGTTCTTCTCCAGAATCCTCAAATGTGCAAGCGCCTGCCGTGTCACTCTAATAGGGAAACGGTGGCGTATTAAAAGTTAAAACCGTAACCGCCGATTCTATTCTGGTGAGCGATTCTTTGACGCTTACGTTTTGGCTCTTAGACGTCAACTATGAGACGCGGGATGAGGCACCCGAGCTCTGGATGTGGGGCATAGACAACGCTGGAAACCGCGTCTTGATAATCGACAAGAACTTCAGAACCCACTTCTACGCAGTGCTGAAGGAAGATGCGAGCGCCGAGAGAATCGCCAAGGAAATTAAGCGAAAACAGACTGAATTTCCCTCAATCATCAAGACAGAAACCGTCGAGAAAAGATACTTCGGCAAGTCCTTAAAAGCCCTGAAAATCACCATCCAAAACCCAGACGCGATGACGAAATACGCAAAGACACTTGGAGCCTTCGAGGGTGTCGAAAGA
>CAZPDY010000178.1:0-3441 GCA_964585455.1 uncultured Candidatus Bathyarchaeia archaeon
CATCATTCCACAGGACCACCCCTATGGTTCCTGTTCTGTCCGCAACGAGCAACCGAGCCACTTGACCGCTTCCATTCGGCGTGGAAAACGTTCTTGGCAAGTTAACGAGCAACACGCGACCCGAAATAGTCACGTCGTTCAAGCCAGAAACGAGCTGCCGAATGTAGATTTGAGGGAGCCTTTCTCCGAGTGTCAAATCCAATCTATGTTCTGCGGCAACTAGACGCGCAGCCGCTTCATCCGTCAAGAACCCTCCGCTAGCTGCCTTCTTCTGGTTTATGGCGTGCACTATCTCTTCCCGAGATAAGTCGGGATGGTGTGAGAGAATGAGTTGCACGATTTCTTCTACGCCCATTTTTTTCTTCACGGCAACTCTGAGGTCTGAGATGAACAGTTATGGTTCGCTATAAATTTGTTTCTGACCCTTCATTTCAAAACGATGCGCGAGTCTCGTGGCTTAGGCTATTCGGGTTTTTCTTCTCGACCCCGAAGCAGAAGAAGGAAGATTATCACCAAAGCTATGAATGACGTGATCATCAGAATGTATATCAGCGTCTGGAAGAAATCCGCTATGTCCATGAGATTTCACCTTCCCATAGTAAATATGTTAGGTTATTTAAGCTATCGCCTTTTTCCACTCTCTCATCAACACGTCGTAGAGTTCATCCTCTTCTTCGTACAAATCGAAGCTTTCCAACGTTTCGGCAAGCCTTTGCGCTATCAGATGGTAGCACAAGTGTATTTGCCCGTCCATTACTCTGAAGTAGAAATCGTCGCAAGTGCAGAAATCAGCTGCGGGCATTATGAGATAATCTCGCTCTTTTCCTACGACTATCCAGACGACGCGGTTGCTGGGCTTGAAGACATACTTTTTGGCACGTTTGCCTTCAACTGCTTCCCAAGCTTTCGTGAAGCGTTGACCAAAAGCAGCGGCGAGCTTCTGCAAGTCGACGTCTTTGATTCTTTTCTCCGTCGCCGCTTCTTTGCAGATTTGCTTGAGCATCTCGAGCTCTGAAGCTTTTGGCAAGTGATTTTCGCCGCAGCAAGTATTGGTTTGGACGGACATAAAAGGATGGTGCTGAAAGAAAAAGTGGAAAAAAGATGGTTACTCTATTCTTATGAGCTCTCCCTTTGGTTTGCGTTTTTTCGCCTTCTGCAGCGTCACTTCCAACACTCCATTCTTGTACGTCGACTTCGCCTCTCTGGGCTCAACCTCGTCCGGCAGCTTTACCTCCTTGTAGTATTTCCGGTCAGGCGTTTCGACGGAGATTGTCAGGATGTCGTTTAAGGCGTGAAGCTTGATGTCCTTCTTGTCAACGCCGGGCAGTTCAGCGACCACTTTTACTTCGTGGTCCGTGCTCATCACGTCGACGAGGGGTTCACGTTCTTCCTTTATCATGGGTCCACGTTTGCTGGGTTGAACGTTTCCAAATTCTCTCACTACTGGTTTTCCGTCTGGACCTATTGTCATGGAGTAGCCGTAGACGAAGGGTCCCATTTCCTTAACGGTTCTCCCGTTTGGCAGTTTCCGCTCCCGTACGTAGTCTTTGGGTATGCGAGAAGTGAATTCTTCCAGTTCTTTGCTTATCATTTCCTCGATGTCGCGGAGCATTTCATCTATGTCTTCGAAGAACCATCCTCTTGAGGGGGGTCGTCGCATTTTTCTTCTAAACCAACTTTCAAAATCTTCGTCGTCAGACATTTTTTCACCTCTCTCTTAAAGACTGGGTGGACGGTTTTAATAAAAATTTTCTTTTAGGGTAATTAGGTCATGCTTTGAGATGTTCCACTGTTCCCAGAAAGGTTCCGTCGAGGAGGTATGCTTCTGCCTCGTCAATTTTTACGGCTTCAGAGCGGAGGACCGGACCAACGTAGCTTTTGCTCTCTCTTCTCTTGTTGAGGGGTCGTCCCCCGAGAAAGTCGTTGAAGCATGGCATTATGAGTAGCTCCTTGACGCTGGATTTTGTGCGAGCGCTATTCTTGGCAGGTTTTCTTTTCAGGCAAGCGTTTGTCAGTTTTTCTGGGCTGCACGGGGCTTTTATCCAGACGGGGGTTGTTATTTGAAAGCCCAGAGAATCGCGGAAAGATATCGTTGGGTGTACGTGTCCCATCACGAGGGTGGTACATTTTAGGAGTTTTTTGGCTGGCCACGTGTGTCCATGGAAGAAGCCTGTCATGTTCAGAGCTATGCCCGTTGAGGGATGCAGTTTTACGTTTTGAGAAAGTAGTGGCTCGAGGTTTCCGTCGTGGTTTCCTCGGATGATTTGTATGTCGCGAATTTTAGTTTCTAGGGTTTCGAAGAATTCAGGTATGTCTTGCCAGTCGCCAGCTTCTGCCTTTGCTATCGTGTCTTTTACGTCGCCCAGGAATATTAGCGTGTCTGGTTTTGTCATGTCTGTTAGTTGTAGGAGTTTTCGGAGGATTTTTTTCGTTTGTGAGGGGATATGGATGCCCTTCCGCGCGAGGTTCATCTCCCACCCCAAGTGCAGGTCTGCGATGATGAGGGTTTTGTGCTGTTTTTGCGTGTGAAGAAGGGCGGGGTAGTTTTTTACGGGAGTCAGCATGGGAGGTTTATGCCTTTTTGAGGGTTTTAAGTATAGTTTGTTGGAGGCCGGCGTTTCCTGTTGCGATGAAGGCTACAGTTTCTGTGGGGCTAAGTGGGTTCGCTAAGGGTGTGTCTTGGGGGGTGGTTATGGTGGCGCCTGCTTCTTGGATGATGAGGGTGGCTGCGGCTATGTCGGTCGTGCGGAGTTTGCCTCGAATGTCTATGAAGGCGTCTGTGGTGCCGTCGGCTACGTAGCAGAGTTCGAGGGCGTTAGCTCCGAGGTGGCGGATGTGTTTCGTCTCCGCTAAGAGTTGGTTGAGTTTCGTTGACAATTCGGCTATCTTGTAGGTGTTGAAATCTACTCCTATGACTGCTTCGGCGAGGCTGGTGGTCTGTGCGGGCGTGATTTTTTGGTAGTTGCGGTAGGCACCGAGATTTTTTTGGGCTAAGTAGGTTGCGTCGTGGAAGAGGTCGGCAACTGCTGCTGCTTGAAGGGCGTCTAGTCGGGGGGCTTTGCTGACGGCGATGCTGGTGCAGGCGAAGGGTATACCCCTTAAGGTGTTGGTGGTTCCGTCTATGGGGTCTGTCGTGACGTAGAAGACGGACTCTTTACCGTATTGTTTGACGCCTGACTCTTCGCTGATGAGCGTGAAGCTCAGGTTGTGTTCGGTCAGTGTTTCTGCCAGCGCTCTCTCGGCTTGGAGGTCTATGTGTTTCTTGGGGTCGCCGCCTGCCCCTGTGCCGTAGGTTTTTTGGGCTGTGGGGGTTTTGATGAGGGGCGTGATTGCTGCTTTTACGTGTTGAGTGGTTTCGGTGAGGATTTCGAGCCAGTCCATGGTTTATGTTTGGGTTTTTGTGGCTTTTGAGGTTTTGTGTTCTCTGCGCCTAGCCTAGAC
>CAZPDY010000179.1:0-3441 GCA_964585455.1 uncultured Candidatus Bathyarchaeia archaeon
AGGGTATTCCCTTTCTCTTAATCCATGGTTCAGCCAGTCGCACGAATGAGCCTTTAACTCCTTTTACCACACCGCTTCTCGAGGCGAAAATTCCCCCAGCGAACCTCACAGATGTCAAGTCTTCCTTGTAGAGAAACAGTTCAGCTTCGTCAACGTCGAGTTTCTCAGCATGCCTAAAGGCTTTCTTCCCCACTTCCAACAACGTTTCCATGTTTACCGTGTACCCCCGAAGAGAACCTCTTTAACCCTTATGTGCGGTCCTCCTAGTCCGACGAAGGCTCTCTGCTCCATTTTCCCGCAGCCCCCGAAAGGATTGCTGAAAATTCCCAGGTCGTTGCACACTGCATCGACGTTCTTGAGGAGTTCGAGGATGTTCCCGGTCAAGGCTACGTCTCGAAGGGGGTGTTTTATCTCTCCGCCTTCAACCCAATATCCCCTCACGGCTTTGAACAGGAACGTGCCCGTGACGTCTACTTGTCCTCCGCTGGAGTCTAGGGCGTATATTCCTTTTTTAAGTTCGTTGAGAGCTTCTTCAGGCTTCATTTCTCCAGCGTCGAAGTACGTGTTGCGCATCCTAACGATGGGCTCGAAGGAATAGTCTTGGCTTCTCGCGTTCCCAGTCGGTTCTGCCTTGAGCCTTTGGGCGGTTACACGACTGTGGAGATAATGATTCAAAACCCCATCCTTTAGAATCTCAACACGTTTACATGGCACGCCCTCGTCATCGAAGTGTAAACTGTAGCCTCCCTCCTTCGGTAAGCCCTCGTCAACTATACTCACTATTTCCGTGCCGAGTCGTTGCCCCATTTTTCCCGACAAGGGCGACGAACCTATAGCGACAAAATCTCCTTCAGAAAGATGCCCGAAGGATTCGTGAGCAAAGACGCCGGCTAGTTTCGGGTCGATTAGAGCAGCAAACTTTCCCGCAGGTGCGGTCTTCGCTCGTAGTTTTTCCAGCGCCCACCCCGCTGCATTCTCAGCCATTTTCTCTGGAGTAGAAGCTTCTTTTTCGAAGACATCCAACCCGAAGCTTCCGCCATAGGTGTCTCGAGCATCCATTAAGATCGCGCCTTTTTTCGCTACGCATTCAACTGTCAGGCCAATCAGCAATGGCTCATGAGAAACCCTGGTTCCTTCACTGTTTGAGTAGTGGATTCTCCCGTAATATTCCCCGAACATGCTCGTCGTGTTCGCTATTTGCTTGCCTTTTCCCTGAGCGGTCTCGCATTGCCTGAGGCATAGGTCCTTCTTCTCGTCGAGCGAAACCTCTTCAGGATGTTTGTTGACGCGTGTAACTTTCTTCTCCTCGAGGGGTTTGACCGCTGCGAGTCTCATCTTCTGTAAGGTTTTGCGTGTCGAGGCTCTGGCGATTTTCAGGGCTTTTTCGACCGCCTGCAGCACGTTTTCTTCGTTCAGAATGTTTGAAAAGGAGAAGCCGCTTCCTTTGCGGTAGAAGATTCTTATCCCGATTCCGATGTTGCGGTTCTCTGACACGGTGCGTATTTCTTTGTTAACCGCCTCTATGTTTCTGGTCACCGTGTCTTCGCCCTTTGTCTCCACAAACTCTGCCCCGATTCTCAAGGCGTGCTGGATGGCTTTTTCTGTCAGCTCATCTATCTGCGAACTCATGGACCCACAACCAAAACGTGCTTGAGGCAAGAAGTCTATACTGTTTCAACCTTAGTTATTCCTGGAACCTTGCGTTTGAGGAAGTTTTCTACGCCCCACTTCACTGTCATAGTTGACATCGGACAGCCCGCACATGCTCCCTTAAGCTTCACCTTAACGATTCCATCCTCCACGTCCACGAGCTCTACGTCTCCACCGTCAGCCTGCAAATTTGGTCTTATCTCTTCGATTGCCTTTTCGACTTGCTCTTTGATCTCTGCTTTCATGCCAATTCACTTAGAGGACATTATTCAAGAGTGCCATAAAAACTCTCTCAAACAGAAGCCCTTTCAAGAAACCTTTTTGGAAAAGCGGAGCCTTCTGTATGGGATAAAAAAGAAAAAGGAGAGAGAGTTTAAACGAATGCTCGAAGTCTTTCCATCAGTTCTTTCTTCATCTGCTCGTCGGCTTGAATCTTCTTGCGTGCTTTGCTCCAGTTTGGAGAGCAGCGTCCGAGGCTTGCTTGTTCTCCGACGTATCTGTGGATTACTTCGTCCACTTTCTCCCTGTTCTTGTTGGTCACTTCCACTCCCGCTTCTTTCAAGACGTTGTTAAACCATTTCTAGCAACCCATAGCCATTTCCTCAACAATATTTTTTGTTCAGTTGCTTTTATACTCATTAGAAGACAACTCGAAGAGGAGAGGACGATGCCGAACAACTCTAAAGCTGTAGAAAACTTGTCCAAGATGCTGAAGCCTGAGTCAGAAGTGAAAGCTGCTGATGCTGCCGTCGCCCTCGTACTGAGGCATGTAAACAGAGATTTCCAGATTCTCTTGGTGAAGAGAATAGAGAGCCCCTCAGACCCATGGTCGGGACAGATGGCTTTTCCAGGTGGAAAACGCGATTCAAAGGACCGAGACATAAAACAGACAGTTGTCAGGGAAACGCTAGAAGAAACCAACATAAACCTTGCTCGTCGCTGTCGCTTTTTGGGAGTGCTCGAGAACACTAGATCGAGCGTTAACCCAAAACTAGTAGTAACTCCCTTCGTGGCTCTTCTGGAACATAATCCCACTATAATGCTAAACCGAGAACTCGAAGGCTACCTCTGGGTTTCCTTGAAGAAACTTCGCGAATCCAGAGGAACTGCCAGATTTTCCTTCGGAGAAGTCCCAGCTTATTTCGTGGAGGGCAACGTGGTTTGGGGTTTAACCCACGGAATCCTTGAGAAATTCATCCAAATCTTTGAGCACGCTACGCAGAAAAACTCGCCTTTGTAATGTTTTTTCGCAAAACTGCCTTCGTGTTAATTGGACAGACATAAGTCGAATACCGAAATAACCGCTTTATCACCACAGTGGATTGCATACGTAGAAGAGAGAGGAGAAGACACGCTTTGTGCAGTGGAAAGCTCGTCGCTAGTTTAGACGTAGTAGTGCGTTTGTTGTCTGACCCCGATTGGAAAGAGAAAGCCAGAGGAGTAAAAACCCTGAAAGAGATGCGGCGAATCCTCCTTGAATTCGGCAGAGCCAAGGGAATCGTGGTGCGAGTAGACAGGGAGACTCTTTACGTCTACTAATCCACGCATTGAATGCCCTGGCAGGTTTGTTATTTTGTGATTCAGATTCCCGCTTCATAGACCTTTTCACGTCAAAGCTAGAACGTCCCTGTGGATGTTCATGCAGAAAGCGGTAGTCGGCAAGCTCGTTTCAACAGTCGTCATCGGCGTCTTCTTGGTCCTGACCCTTCCTGAAATGTGCTCTGCACAAGACTATCAGCGAACATATTTCCTAATCAGGGGCGCGTCAACGTATCGTCTTACCCTCTCAAC
>CAZPDY010000180.1:0-3397 GCA_964585455.1 uncultured Candidatus Bathyarchaeia archaeon
TTTCTTAATAGCTCTTTGTCGCCGCCGTGGTCGCCAGCACACGTCGCGATTACGCCGTCTACGATGCCCTCCAGTCTTGCCACATACTCTTCAACGCGGTCTATGGAAGTGGTCACTGGCCATCCAATCATCTGTATGGTCTCTGCGTTTTTGGGTGTTTGAACCAGTAAGTATGTGTATATTGGCTTGTTCAGAGACTTGCACTCTTTGGCTACTTGCTCTAACATGGGGAAGGACTTGTCTTCGAGTCTCATGAAGAAGATGAAGTCCCACGAGTCTCGTACTCTGGCGATGTTGTCCTCCACAGGACGGCGTGCCGTAAGCAAACAGCCCAACTTCAGGTTTTTCAAGCGTACATTCGTGCGCAGGAATTCCCGGGCTTCTTCAGAGGATTTCAACATTTTTATGGGTTCGCCGAATTTGGGAACATCGCCCATGGTGAGCACGAAACCGTCAAGACCTACAGCGTCAGCCGCTAAGGCTAAGCCTCCCACCTCCACAGGACCCTTGTAGTGTAGTATGAACACGGGTACTACCATCTTGTCGGGGTATTTGGTCTTCAGCACGCAGCTAACGACTGTGCCACTGGGTGCGGGTATGCCAGCAGCGCTGTCGGTGACGTTCCATCCGTCGACTAAATCTTTGACTTCTTCAGCGAGCATGAGGAATTTGCGTGTTGGGACGAATTCATGTATTATCTTCATGAGGCATCATCTTGCCTAAAGGGATTGTCTTGTGTTAAAAAATCTTTTGCACATGCGTTGTTCTAGAATATCTGCAAGCATGACAGTTCACGAATCATAACGCCAAAAGCCCAGAAAGCTTCCATAAACTGCGCTTAAACTAATATATCCAAGTAAACAAGTGTTATGTAAAGTGATGTTAGAATGGCTGTGTTCGTTAAATGGTTAGCTCATGCAAGCTTTCAAATCAAAGCTGAGGGCAAAGTCGTCTACATCGACCTCGAGAAGTACGGTGAAGCCACAGAAAAAGCAGACCTAATACTCGTGACACACCTGCATACCGATCACTGTGACCCCGACAAGATCAAAACCGTTCGCAAAGACGACACTGTAATAATTGCTCCTAAGGACTGTGTTTCAAAGATCGGTGGAAACGTTAAGACGCTTAAAGCAGGAGAAGAGACGACTGTTGACGGTATAAGAGTGAAGGCTGTACATGCCTACAACGTTAAACGTTTTAGGTCCCCCGGAAACCCTTTTCACCCCAAGGAGTTCGGAGTCGGCTACCTAGTAACTGCGGAAGGTAAGACGGTCTATCATGCTGGAGACACCGATTTCATCCCCGAAATGCGCCAACTTGACCACGTAGACGTTGCCTTGCTTCCTAGTGGAGACACCTACACTATGGATAATGCTGAAGCTGCTGAAGCTGCTGTGGCGATTAAGCCCAAGATTGCGATACCCATGCACCGTTGGAGCACAGACCCAGAAGACTTTAAGGCAAAAGTGGAGACTGCCTCAGATGTCAAAGTAATGGTCTTGCAAGAGGGAGAGGAGTTTCAAGTAACCTAGCAGCCAAAAAATGCCGCAACGTACTGAGAAAAAACGATTCTAGCGATGTTTAACAAGGTAAATTATATAGGCACATACGGTTAACTCTGATTGAGCTGGGGTTTACTTGGTTAGAGTAGGGGTTTTCAAATGCGGCAACATCGGCACAGCTCCAATCTTGGAGCTTCTCTTAGACGAGTTAGCTGACCGCAAAGACATCAACGTGCGGACAGTGACGACAGGCTCTAAGATGGACGTAGAAGCCGTTGAAGATTCTGTGGAAAAAATCTTCGCGTTCGCTCCAGATATCGTGCTCTTCGTTTCACCAAACACTTCTGCGCCTGGACCTGCCAAAGCCCGAGAAGTTTTATCAAAGAAGAAGGTTCCCACGGTTGTTTTTACCGATGCGCCTGGAAAGCGTGTAAAGACCGAAATAGAAGGACAGGGCTTGGGCTACGCGATAATCATGGGCGACCCGCTCATCGGAGCACGTAAAGAGTTCCTCGACCCTTTGGAGATGGCGATTTTTAACGCCAACGTGATTAAAGTTCTGGCAAGCACTGGGGTATTTAGGCTTGTTTTCCAAGAGGTCGACAAGCTAATCGAATCCGTGAAAGCTGGGACAACTCCCTCTCTGCCTAGGCTGGTGATCGACACTGACAGCATCCGTGATTCCTCCAATTTCAGAAATCCCTACGCCAAGGTTAAGGCGATAGCTGCCTATGAAATGCTGAAGAAGGTCGCTGAGATCAACGTGCAGGCATGCTTCGTCGAGAAAGACAAAGAAAAATATATCCCCTTAGTGGCTTGTGCACACGAGATAGTTCAAGCGAGTGCTAACTTGGCCGAGGAAGCTAGGGAGATTGAGAAGTATGGCGATACACTGTTGAGGACACCCCATGCCAAGGATGGCAGAGTCAAGACGAAGGATAAGCTGATGCTCTCACCGGAATAAGCTAAGAGATACTATTTGCTCGTAGGCTGGTTTTGTGACAAGAGTAGTATATAAAAAAGGGATTTATTAGGACGTGCCAACTTCATAGATAACAGACAAGTCTGAGAGGGGAGGCAACTCGGAGGATTGGGCGTAGAAAACCTCGAAAAACTCTTCAACCCCAGAAGAATAGCCGTCATAGGAGCAAGCGATACAGAAGGCTCAGTGGGCGCTAGGCTGCTTCAGAACCTGATTGGCGTAGGATACAAAGGAGCAGTCTACCCAGTCAACCCCTTCAGACCCACAGTGCAGGGCATAACCGCCTACCCGACGATTGAAAGAGTCCCACGACAAGTAGACCTCGCAATCATAGCAACCCCCGCCCACACGGTTCCACAAATAGTAGAAGAATGCGGAAAGGCGAAAGTCTTAGCAATCGTCATCATTTCAGCAGGCTTCAAGGAAGCTGGCGAAAAAGGAGAAGCTTTAGAAAAACAAATCTTCGAACTCAAAAACCGCTACAACCTACGCATAATCGGACCCAACAGCCTCGGAATAATACGCCCCAGCGTCAAGCTAAACGCCACCTTCGCGAACAAAGCACCTCACCCAGGAAAAATCGCGTTCATCTCTCAGAGCGCCGCGCTATGTGCCTCTGTCTTAGACTGGGCATCAGAAGCCCACATTGGATTTAGCGCAATGGTCTCGGTTGGCTCCATGCTAGACATCGACTTCGGAGACTTAATCGATTATTTCGGCGCCGACCCCCACACAAAAAGCATCGTGCTCTACGTCGAATCCATCAAGGACGCGAGAAAATTCATGTGCGCAGCGAGAGGCTTTGCCAGAGCCAAGCCAATCGTGGTCGTGAAAGCTGGAAGGTTCCCTGAAAGCGCAGAAGCCGCTATCTGCCACACGGGCGCCTTGTGTGGAGAGGACGCTGTTTACG
>CAZPDY010000181.1:0-3393 GCA_964585455.1 uncultured Candidatus Bathyarchaeia archaeon
AGGCTTGCACCTAATAAAAAGACACGTGCAAGCAGAAGGGTTTAACATGAGTGAAATGACGACCGAGATTCTTCAGGAAAGCTTGGGAAAGATAGTGCTCGTACGGTTGAAGGGTGGGAAGAGTCTGCGGGGAAAGCTGAGAGGGTTCGACCAGCACTTGAACCTCGTTATTGACGATACTGAAGACACTACGGAACCCGAGAGCGTTAAGAAGTTGGGCATCTTAATCGTCCGCGGCGACAACGTGATTATTATCTCGCCGCCTCCAAGGTGAGAGCGTGGTAAAGGGCACCGCATCTTTTGGGAAGCATGCTTCTAAACTGCTTCATATTAAGTGTAGAAGGTGCGGTAGGAGAGCCTACCATATTGGTAAGAAGCGTTGTGCTGCGTGTGGGTATGGGGCTTCGGCTACGTTGAAGACGTATTCTTGGAAGACTAAGACTCTTCAGGGTGAAAGAACCAGGTAGCTTCTTGTCTTTTCGCGTGTTTTGTTATTGTAGTGCGAAGTATTTTTTGTCGACTTTTACGAATATGAGGGGTCCTCTGCTGTAGGACATTTCTCTGGCTTTTCGTAGGGTGGTGTTTACGAGGTTTAGGAGTTTTTCTTGTTCGTTCTTGTAGGTGGGGTTTTCTTCACATGCTCCGAGTTCCAGTTTGAGCAGGTTTTCTGCCATGATAGTTGTTCCGCAGATTTCACCGTTCTTGATCAGGGATTGGACGAGGATGTCTTTCATCTCTCCGCGTCTCTGGAGTTGCCGCCACGATAGTTCTGCGTCGTTTAGTCGTTTGTTGACTCGGGACCATTGGGGGGTGCCGTCGTTTCCTATAAGGAGTTTGACTCTTTCGTTCCATTTTTTGATCCAGAGACCCGCCCATATGTTTACGAATTGTGAGAATTCTTCCGAGTTGTCTTCAAAATACTTGTGGACTTTGTCGATTAGGTCGTAGTCACTGTCTTCTTGACCTGTCAGTTCCCAGTGTACTTTTAGGAAGTTCATGAGGTCTTCCGAGGCTATTTGCAAGACTCGTCGGTCTGAGCCTTGGAGGTCTAGGAGTGGGTTATGGTCTTTCAGACACTGGGATAACAGTAGCTCAAGAAAGTTCATTGACCTTCCTTCTCGGAGCCTTCTCCAAAATAAGTACGGGGTAGGCGTCTTAATTAAGGGTTATTTATGATATTTTCTATAACATTTTTTGAGAAGTGTGTCCTAGATTAGAATATTTCTGTAAAGTAATATCCCCACAGCCATTTCCGTATTGTAATGCCCCTAGTATTTCTGATATTGATTTTGGTTTCATAACTTACTTATCCTCAACCCCAGTAGGGACATCTAAAGTGAAACAACCATGACACCAAACATAGAAGAACTCCAAAAGAAAAGAAACGACCTAGAAAACGAACTACAATCACTCGACGAGAGAGAACGAAGCCTAGACGAACGAGTCAAAGTCCTCGAACAAGAAATAGCCATCCAAGACCTAAAAACCAAGATCAAGACGAAGAACGAAGCCATAAACCAATTCGAATCAAGAATCAGAGACCTCGAAGAAAAACTGAAAACCCCGCAAGAATGGTCAGAAGCCCCCGCAGAACCCCAAGAACAACCAACACCCGAGCCCGAGCCAACCGAAGAGGAGCCACAGCAAGAAGAAATGGTGGTAATGGAACCAACCGCTGAACCCGAAACCCCCCCGAGACACGAGCCGCAAGAATCCCGAAGGAAACGCAAGTTTTTCTAAGCCACCAGCAGCCAGTTGAACACGAACTTCGAGACACGCGCAGTAACTAGCTAGAGCACTCCACGACTTTTTACGCATTCTTATTTTGCCAGAAGCCTCTCTGGAAGACAGTTAATATCTTCTAAAATGAGGTCAGGCTTCTCCCCCTCCAACTCCTCCCTCCCAAACAGCCCCGAGAGCACCGCAACCGTCTTCGCCCCAGTACACTTACCCGCCCGAATGTCAACCCCCGAATCACTAACAACCACACACTCACCCACTGGAACCCCGAGCTCCTCCGCCGCCTTCAACACGGCGTCTGGAAAAGGCGTAGACCTCACAACATCCAAAGCAGTAACGACCACCCGAAAATAGCGGTCAAGACCCAAACGCCCCAACTCCTTCTCAACAACTGTGCTCGAAACCAGCCGACGAGTGACGAGAGCAAGAAGAAAACTCTTCGACAACGTGTCCAAAGTCTTGTCGACGCCCGGAAGAAGCCTAGTCATGCTCGTAGCCATCGAATAGAACGACTGCAAGAAAAACTTCAGAAATTTCTCCCTCGAAGCCACATCCACACAGTTCTCGTCGAAGAAGTCGTCCAAGGGAAGATTACGCTGCAAACGCTTGGCTATCTCCAACCCAGGATTATCCGAACCTTGACTGCACCCAAACGCGGTCAACGCAGCTTTTGCCGCTGCTTCAAAAGCCTCGACAGAGTCAACTAACGTCCCGTCCAAATCAACGAGCAACGCCCTGGCTCTCAACTTTTGCGGAGTCACCGCAGCCCTTTCTGAACAAACCGAGCAGACAGAGATAAACGTTCTCTGATGTATATGCAGAAACATCGACGTCTGGCAACTTAAACGAAGACGGAAGGCAAAAAGTATTTAAAACATCTCCGAGTGGATAAGAGGAGTCACCAGGAGAAACGTTGGCGATGGCGAGAAAAGCACGCATAAGACTCACGAGCACCGACTACAAGAGGCTTGAAGAGGTATGTAACGAACTGAAAGCCATCGCCGAAAAAACAGGCGTAAAAATAACCGGTCCCATCCCCCTCCCCACGAAACACCTCAAAGTCCCAGTCTTGAAAGCTCCTTCTGGAGAGGGCACCTCTACGTGGGACAAGTGGGAAATGCGCATCCACAAAAGACTGATCGATATAGACGCCGAAGAACGCGTCATGCGGCGCATCATGAGAATCCGAGTGCCCGAAGAAGTCTACGTGAGCATCGAACTCCTATAACGCCTAAAAAACTATGTATGAATAAGCGGTTAACGCCAGAGCCACAGAAAAGGCAACAGCCCAGATTGCTTTATTCCAGAAAAACACCTTAGAACCATCCAACACTCGAAAAGGAATCAGGTTAAACAACGCGATGAACGAGTTAATCAACAAACCAAACCCGAAGGCGAAGGCGACAGAGCCGTAAGGCAACGCTTCTTTTAAAAAGAGGAAGAAAAGAGCCAACACGATGTTCGTCAACGGTCCCGCAATCGAAGTCTTACCAATAATCTTCACGTCAGCCATTCCCCCAACCATGACCGCTCCGGGCGAGATAATCTTAAAGGGCGAGACTATCGAGAGCAGAGTGACGATGGCTCCGAGCATCGTTATCCGAAACTCAGCCCAAAGCCCAAAACGTTGAGCGGTTAGCTTGTGAGCAAGCT
>CAZPDY010000182.1:0-3388 GCA_964585455.1 uncultured Candidatus Bathyarchaeia archaeon
GTTGTCCAACGGGCTGCATAACATGCTCCAGCAGAAACGACGAGCTGAACAGCATCCAATGGACGTTCAAAACTTCCGTAAGGAGTAGTGGTGGTCTTTGTCTTCAAGGGAGTAGTAGCCGCCACCTGCCCGCCTGTCATGCCATAGATCATGTTGTCCACCATGATTACAGTAATGCCCAAATTCCTCCTCGCCGCGTGAATCAAGTGGCTTAGCCCTATTCCCACGATGTCGCCGTCGCCGCCGAAAACAGTCACTTTCAGATCTGGGCGCATGAGCTTAACGCCCGTGGCGACAGGTATGCTCCGTCCATGGAGAGTGTGGATAGAGTCCGCCTTGAAATGGGGAGAGGGAATCCACGAGGAGCATCCGATGCCGCTGCAGAAGACAAAACCCTTAAGGTCTTGGTGACCAAGCTCGTGGACAGCCCTGAGAAAAGTCGTGGCTACAGTGGCGCCGCCGCAGCCCGCACAGAAGGGAAACGGTATGTCTCTAAGATAGTTTTTGCTGGAAAAGTCTTCACTCACTGTCCCACGCTCCTTTCTATCTCAACGTAGAGTTCCTCTGGGGTTAACATCTCTCCCCCGCCAATCTTGTTGAGGGGAACAACTTCTGCTTGACCGTTAACGACTCTTTGCACTTCGAAAAAAACCTGCTGCAAGTTCATCTCCGGCACGATAATCGTCTTGGCCTTCTGTGCCATCGTTCTAACAGCTTTTTCGGGAAAAGGCCAAAGCGTCTTCAACCTGACAAACCCCGCGCTGATTCCTTTATCTCTCGCCATCTCTATCGCTTCGTAGACGGCGCGGGAGGTGCAGCCGAAGGAGACGAAGCCGACCTCGCAGTCGTTCATGTTGTAGGCTTCAAAATCCATCAGCAATTCGCTGTTGTTCCTGATTTTGTTCACAAGCCTAGTCACGAGGTTACGGTGAGCTTTTGGGTCGGCTGTGAAGCGGATTCCAAACTCGTCGTGGGTCGAACCAGTCACCGTGACGTTGTAGTTTTCGCCCACTGGAGGCATGGGAGGAACTTCTTCACCGCCGAAAAATGATTTGTCTCCAGGTCGGGGCTTCTTCCTCTCAACGACTCCTATTTTTTCCAGAGGCGGCACGAACATCTGTTCCCTCATGTGAGCGATGACTTCGTCAGCGAGAAGGACGACTGGCGTACGATATTTTTCAGCCAGGTTAAAAGCCCGCACCGTCAGGTCGAACATTTCCTGCACCGAATTCGGAGACAACACGATTGCTTCATAGTCTCCGTGCGTGCCCCAGCGAGCCTGCATCACGTCGCCTTGACCGCACTTCGTAGCTTGCCCCGTGGCTGGTCCGGCTCTCTGCACGTCGACTATGACGCATGGAGTTTCAGTCATGAAAGCATACCCGATGTTCTCTTGCATGAGACTAAAGCCTGGTCCAGAAGTCGCCGTCATCGCCTTAGCTCCAGTCCAGCTCGCCCCGATCACAGAAGCCAGCGAAGCGATCTCGTCTTCCATCTGAATCATGATTCCACCCACCTGAGGGAGACGTTTTGCGAGGTGTTCTGCGATTTCGCTGGCGGGAGTGATGGGGTAGCCCGCGAAGAATCGGCAGCCGGCGATGAGTGCAGCTTCGGCTAAGGCTTCGTTCCCCTGCAAGAAGTACGTGTCGGAAGCCAGATACTCGGTCATTATAGCTTCTCCTTTTTGTTGTTTGTGTTTACTGTTTAGCTTAAAGGTTTTCTGAACGGCTAAAATCGCATGGAAAGAGTTACGTTCTATTGTCTTCTGCGAAGCATAATAACGACTATAACAACTGCAACCACGGCGCCGACTCCCGCATAAATGTACATCGAATACTTGCTGAAGAAGGAAGGCTCCACGACAACGAAACGCACAGAGCCGCTGAGAGCTGGATGCCTCATCTGATCTCCCAGAAACTGAGCTTGGACACTCCAAGAGCCAAGAGAAGGTGGTTTAAAGCTAATCGAAAAGTTGCCGTCTGCTTGCACGTTGCAGTATCGCTCGATTGTAGAACCGTTGGGAGCGGTAAAGACTATTTTTACGTGCGCATTCGCTGTTTCCGCTGCGGGGGTTACGAAACCGTTGATTGACACGTTCTCTTCTATCGTTACCGCTTCTCTGGTTAGAGTGAGGTTTACTTCAGCCAAGTACTTCACGGCGTAGCTGCCGTTAATGCTCATCATATTATCGAGAAAATCGTAGGCTTCCACGCAGTAACTCACCGTCAAGCCCGCCTCTTTTCCAGGAACTGTTCCGTTGCAGGTGCGGTTACTGACCAGCATCTCAGAAAAAGCGGAGGTGTTCCAGTCGTCGGTAGAATAGAACAGGAAGGCTTGTTGGACGTTAGAGTTGTTTGACACGGCAGTTATGACTGTCTCATTATTCGGATAGACCCTCTGAAGCGAAGTTGCTAACTGCAGCGCCGAATCGCCAAAATTCGTCTTAACCCTGAAGCTGACATTCCCAGCACCGAACTCGCCGATTAGAACAAGATGGTAGAGGCTCTCTCCTTCGTAAGACGAAGTGTAGTTAATCAGCATGTCCTGCCCGAAATCTTCGCAACTCGCGTAAGCATTGCCCCGAAAGCCCTTGCTGTCTAGATTGTACCCCCCAAAAGCACTACTCGTTCCACCGTACAGCCCGGGCTCCCAAGCTAGCGGACATCCGCTCAATAACTCGCCTTTTTTAGATGAGGGGTTCGCCATGAGATACAGCCGCGCCTCATACATGTCGAGCGTGTCGGGCACTTGAACTTTAACTTCGATGCGTTCGCTGCTGGCGGAGAACTCGTAAGCCCAACTAGTGTTCTCAACCGACGCGTTGTCTAGTTTTCCTTCGATGAATCGGCTGTGCCACGTGTTCGGTTCAACATTCTCGATGATCATTAACGTGGCGGCTTCTGCGGCTTGGCTTTCCCTTGGGTCATTCCTGACTCCAAAGGTGTAGTTGCCCGAATGTTTTGGCGTAAAGAAAGGCTGGTCTAAGCTGTTTCCTAAATGTTCAGGCAGCCCGGCTGCTTCGGTGTGGTAGCCCTCCAACTCGCCTAGAGGGTTGTAAACGTAGATATCGTAGTCAGTCTTAGGCAGAGAGCCGTCATCAATCCAATCGCCATAGCAGTAAACATGGTACGTGCGGTTGGCGGTCAGAGCATAAACATACGTCCAGTTGGCACCAATCGAAATCTGAGACGCGTTAACTTTCATGGGCAGAGATGGTTTGCGGGTGAAAGTCCAATTGCCATAGGGTGGTTCATCGATGTAAGTATAAATCCAGTCTTCTTCGTATACGGAACCCGAGACTCCAAAGACGAGAAAAGAAGCTAAGACGCATGCTATTAGTGGTGAGAACATGAGGATTTTACCTAGCTTTGTCAGCAATGTCTGTTCC
>CAZPDY010000183.1:0-3372 GCA_964585455.1 uncultured Candidatus Bathyarchaeia archaeon
GTCATAATCCATGTCCCACTCAGTGTTGGGAACGCGCAGGTAAGGGATGTTTCGTGTCTTCCCTATCTGGAAGAGCTTGCTTCTGGAAAAGACACGTTTAAGCAGGAGTTTGCGTTCAACGATTTTGTCGTCCAGCATCTTTCCTCGAGCCTCTTAAGAGAGAGAAATTGACTTTGACGCTTTTAACTATTCTTTAGAGCGAACTACTTGGTTACGTACGTGTCGAGAATGACTGCTTTCTCTTCTGGCTTAATCCAGCCCTCGCCTTCGAGTTCTTCCAATCCCGTCCTCAACTTCTCTTTGAAATCTGGTGATGTCAGCAGGTTGTTTGCCATGCCCAGCTGATTTAGATTCCTCTGAACTTCACCATCACTGTTCAGTCTTTCTTCGAGCAGAATCAGCATTTTTTCCAGAGCTTTAGAGCGAGGTTTCAGGAGGGTGTTCATCTTCGCTTGAAGACTGTAACCCTTGAAAGCCTTGCGGATTTTCATCATAATCCCCTCATGTCCCTTAGCGATGACGGGTGGATGAATGAGGTATCGCTTCGTTTTCTCAGACTGGTATTGGGTGAGGTATAAGGGCACGTAAATCAGGGTGGGCTTTTCAGTCTTCCATTGAATGGTAGCTTCTTTAAGCGTTGAGGAGCTCTCTTTTTTCTGCTCGATTAGTTGTCCGATTTTGTCTGCTATGGCTTGAGTCTCTTGTTGCAGTTCCTCTACCTCTTTCTCCTTCTTCTCAACCTCGGAGTCACGTAGACTCTCTAAATCTCTTATCTTCTTCTCCTCGACTTCTACAAGTTTCTGGTAAGTGTCACGCAGGTTCTTCATAGTCTTCTCTGTTTCTTTGTTGCTGCGGTTGATAAAGTCTGAGAGAGCCTTGATCTTTCCCTTCACGGTGGAAATCTGGTTCTGAACGTCTCGCAGTCGGGCGTCCCATCGAACTTCCCCTACCTCATCCTTTCTTTGCCCCCGCAGCTCCTTCCTCTTCTTGTACTCGCTTTTGTCTTGTTCGAGCCTTTGGAGCTCAAGTTCCCACTTCTTCTTCTCCTCGATCCTCACGCTTACTTCTTTTTCGTTTGCCACGGCCACTTTCCCTGTTTTCTCGTCTCGCTCCTTCCCCAACTCGGCTTTTCTCTTCTCGACCTCAAAAGTCGAGGCGGAAATCCTTTCGTTATACCTTTCCCTTGTTTGCCCCTCTTCAAGCTGAAGCTTGTCCACATGCACTTTCGTTTCTTCGTTCAGGGAGTCCATCGCAAACTGCAACCCCTTGATTTCCGACCGAAGCTTCTCGTAATGATCCAGAATTCTCTCTCGGATCTTAACCGCTGTTTCCATGCTTATTTTAGGCGGTATCAGCGAAGTGGACTCTGGACTCGCCGCTTCTCGGCTGTCTTTGAAGAAGGCTAGAATGTCGGATAAGAGCTTCCTGTCAGTGACAAACCCCTCAATAGGGATTTCTGTTTGAGAGGTAAACTCAGCGAAAGTCTCACCGTGGCTCCTCAGGGCACTTCGATACAGCTCCTCAACAGTGGTGCTTCTCTTAAGATGCTCAACGAAGGTTTCGACGTCAGGCGGCTTGGAATACACGATAACATGCGAAACATTCGCCAACCCGTCTACGAGCAAGCAACTGTCTTCCCACGGAACCATCCAGAAGGGATAATGAAGCTTAGAGAGAAGGGAAAGAGTCTCCACAGCCCCTCCGAAAAAACCGGCTTTCTTCTTACGCTCAGCCTCGGCCACGCAAAGAACCGACGCAACCTCCATGATCTCAGAGAAACGCGTCTTTCTGCCGCTGTCCTCCACAGCGTAAGGAAAAACTAAGTTCGAGCCTGACACGGCAAACTCACGCAAATACATCTGAGGCAGTTTGGCTTATAACTTATGCCCAAAAAGGGTTGAGGCGTCTCTAAAACAAGAAGGACATGGTGTTCTTCACTTTCTTGTTGTCGAGTTTCTCGTAAGCCTCGGTGCTGCCCATGTCATACCAAAACGCGTCGGACAGAAACCCGTAGACGGGCTTGCCCAACTTAATCAAGCGTGGAACCACGTCCCCCATCAAGTCTAACGTCTGCTTCTCTTCAGCTAACTCCTCAGCATACTTCAAAGCTGCGCCCTCTAAGGTTAAGATGCCGATGCTCACGGGCTTTTCCAGCTTGGGCTTCTCGATGAAACCCTTAACCTTACCGTCTCTTTCAAGGTCGGCTAAACCCACTCGCACTTCGAACCCGGTGGCGAGTGCGACTGTCGCCATAGCCTTCTTTTCTCTGTGAAGAAGTATCAGGTCTTTGAGGTTCATGTTGGTCAAGATGTCCCCGTAGTAAACAAGCACGGTTTCGTTCTTGTTGAACGCTCCTTGTTTGTAGGCATTGATTACTGAACCCCCAGTTCCCTTCAGCGATTGACTGTCGTGGACGTAGTGTATCTTCACATCAAACCTTGCTCCATCGTTGAAGTAGTTCTGAATCTGCTCGGCTTTGTAGTTCACGAGGAAAGTCATGTCAACTATGCCGTGAAACTGGAGAAGACGCACGATGTATTCGAGAAGGGGTTTCTGTTCATAACCTATGGGGATCATGGTTTTTTGGAGGTAATAAGTGATTGGACGAAGCCTCGTTCCTTCTCCTCCACATAACACTAGAGCTTTAGCATTACCCATTATGTATCACGGTGAGTCATACTTAAGAGTAGAGAGAAAAAAGCGTTTTGCCGGCGCTATTCTTCTTTCTGTTCCTCTTCCTTCTTCTCTTCAGCTTCAAGCTCTTCAATCGGTTTCGGCGGTGGAGTAGTAGCCATAGTCCAACCTATCCAGGCACCTATGCCGAGGATAAGTATGAAGGCAAGGTAAACTGGAATAACGACCAGCCACATGGAAATTGGCCACGCAGTGCCGCCTGCAGTCCAATCCTCACTTCCAAAGGGGTTGCCATACCAGAACAGCCCAACCGTGTAACCGATGGCTATGATGACGCATACGAGGAAAATTAGGCCGCCAATTCCTTGATCTTTGCTAACCATGTTATCACCACTTTTAGCTTTTTTTTAAGTATGTTGTTGTTATAAGCTTTGTCATTGCTTCAGATTGTTCCAGCTTCCCAGCCTGCGAGGTATTCTCGCTGTTCCTTGGTGAGGCTGTCTATCTCTACTTTCATGGCTTTCAGTTTGAGGCTGGCGACGAGCTCGTCTATCTCCTTCGGAACGCTGTAAACCATCGGCTCCAGCTTGAGTTCCTTGACTAGATGCTCTATGCAGAGGGCTTGGTTTGCGAAGGACATATCCATGACTTCTGAGGGGTGCCCTTCTGCGGCGGCAAGGTTTATCAGTCTTCCTTCGCCGAGTAAGTAGATTTTTCTTCCGTCGCGTAATCTGTATT
>CAZPDY010000184.1:0-3371 GCA_964585455.1 uncultured Candidatus Bathyarchaeia archaeon
GTATTCACTGATAGAAAACACGAAGCAACTGCACGATGGACGCTGGCTATGGATTAGGCTGTTTCAGACTCAGGACGTCGAAGACATAGAGAAACTGTTGCCGATAAAGAGGAAACCAAAGAAAACGTGACTCTTGAGACAAGCATCTAGGCCGGTTGGGGTAGAGTTTGATCCAACCAACACGAACGAGGGGAGGCATCTAGCGCCACCTCTCCCGTTTTCTTGTAGGCGAGCCTAAGAAAGAGAAGCCAGAGCTTAGCTAGATAAGTCCCCAGATTCCAATTACTATAGCGATTATTCCAATTATTGTTTGAAACCTACCCAACCACTTAGCGAGCTTCTCTAAGCTTCCCCCGACTGCAGGTATGCTTGTCAAAATGCCCATTGCCAATATCAGTCCAGCTATGATCGCCACTATTCCTTGCAGCCCAAAGTATAGGATTCCCACGATTATGGCGATTATTCCAATGATCGTTTGGAACCTACCCAACCACTTAGCGACTTTCTCCAAGCTCTTCCCCACAGCGGGAATGCTCGGTAGAATACCCATCACAAGTACCAGTCCAGCTATAATATTCGTTATTTCCACTATCATACTTTCATCAACTGCTCTTTTGTCTAATGCTGAGTTTATAAGCCTTTAGCAGTCTCTGATTTCGGGCGCCGCACGCGTTCCATCTCACTCCGTGTGTTTGGGTTTGGGGGTCTGAGATAAAACTTTACACAGCCAAGCAATCAACGACGCAGAGGTTTAGACAGCGCTCCTAAACAACGCGGGGGCACTCGATAGAGCGCATGTACCCTTAGATTACATCTTGTGGAAGATTGAAAGCATGAACGCAGTGGTGGTCTCCTTTGAGGAGAGATTCGACTATCTCGATTTTGATAGGTTTTCCCAAAATACCTTCCCACAGTTGTTTGTCCCACGAGACTGAGCAATAGCAGAATGTCGGAGAGACTCTATCATGTGTCTTCAGCGCCGCCCTTGCCCAAGGGCAGTGGCAGTACGTCAGCTTCCTGTCAAGTTCACTCTGTGCTTTTTCGTGGGATTTAGGATTGCACGGAACCTTGGTGATGTAGACCGTGTTTCCTTTTCTCTGAGGACAATCGTAGTATGAAGTCCCTACATACGATTTGTCATTGTACATTATTTCCAGAAGCCTATCGATGCTTCCCAATTGCTTGTATTGCTTCTTCAATTTCTCTATACGCTTTCGAGGATACGTGTGTGGACAAGTGCTGGTCATTATTCGCTTACTTGTTTCCTCGTCAACTAGAGCCTCTAACCTTTCCATCGCACCCTTAATCCATTTTGCTCTCTGAGAAGGAGTTGGACGTGCCCCTAGCTTTTCGCTGCCTTTCATAACGTCTCTTTTAACGGACTCGCCAGCGATTTCAGCGACGCTCCTAGCGAATCTATCCAGCCAACTCATCTCCACTGCCTCTCTTCTATATGCGCACTCGATCAATTCTTAAGTCTTTAGAGGTGGCGTGTGGAGGGGTAAAGTCTTATCCAACCAAACAAAACTACTATGGTGCACAGATGCGGAAAAGCTATAGATTTGAGTCTTAATCTCATATTCCATGCGACTGCCAATACAAGTTGAAGCAATTATCTTTCGAAGAAATGACAGTAGGATAGAGTATCTGCTCCTAAAAAGATTGCCTGAGAGAAATGGTTTCTGGCAACCTGTCACAGGCGGTCTGGAGGAAGGAGAGAGCCAAACTGAAGCCTTGCGCAGAGAAATAAGGGAAGAAACAGGAATAAGGAATCTCGTAAGAGTGATAGAAGGCTTGTATCATTTCGCGTTTTCAGACCCTGAGCTGAATCAAGAATTCGTTTATGGTGTGGAGGTGTCTTGCACGGAGAAAGTATTACTTGACAGAAAAGAGCATAGTGAATACAAATGGTGCGGCCTCCAAGATGCGCTCCAACTGCTCCACTGGAAAGAAAACAAGGAAGCGTTGAGAAGATTGAACAGAATATTGGCAAAACAGTGAAACTCATACCTTCTAGATTGGTTGGTTGGGGTGAAGCTCTCAATCGTTTTAGTGTGAGTAACGACCTATGGCATTGCGTGCGCATCGTCTCGAAAACCTAGAATTGAGCTTGCGTTAATCTTAACGCCTCAAATAGACAATACAACACCAATAACGATCGGAGACTCTAAAAAAGGGGGAATTGGCAGCAACTGCCAGAGGCGTGACATCGCGTACGTTAGATCTCTACACTGCTATCCTTTGGGTTCACACTTTTCGTGGTAGTAGAACGCCTTGTCAGGAGTCTGCCTGACGTTTTTGGGCTTCGCCCACTTTCCGCAGTAATGACACTTCCTCGGGATTATCTTTAGCTCCACCGAGCGAAGAGCTACGGCAGAAGATAACACGGCGAATAGGAGAGGCGCAATGAGACCAGTCTCCTCTTGGTTAAGAACTTCCAGAGCACTTTCAACTGCTTCGGCAGAATACGGGTTCGCCCTCTTCAGACGAGCCCATTCATTATAAGCCGCCACGACTCCAGCGGTTCTGTAAGCCACAAACAGAACTGAACCGATGAAGATGACTAAGCCAAAAATAGTCGTTCCTCTCTTCTTAGACTTCAACCAGAATCTCTTATGATTTCTGGGTGTTCGTTTGGATCTGCCATTGAGAGTTGGCATGCTCATCACAAGTTGATTGGAGCGTTCGCCACTCATAATTCCACGTTTCCGAACACGCTGTTCTACTTTTGAAACAACAACGCGTGACGCCAGCAAGCTTCTTCAAACTGGTCCTTTGCTGCTCCGCAGACAGGACAGACCCAGCTATCAGACAGATGATCAAACGAAGTTTCAGTCCGCATCACTCCTTATCTTGTTAAAGCGCATACTCGATCTTGATACTATTGCCCTACAGGCCTTTAGCGGTCACAAACCGTTAACCGTTGTCCGTCGTAGTCCGTTTGGTTGGTTAAGGTAAAGTTTAATCCCAAACCCAAACAACCACGCTTTCAACTACTTACTCTCTTACACTCTCTCACTCACACACTCAGCGCGCGCATTTAGGCATAATTCTGGGTGACTTCCTCTACTCTACCTTCTTCAAATGCGAAAATCCTCACTTTTGACCCAATGTGCTCTCCCCAGCTCCACTGCTCATACATCTGGGGCTCATTCCATCTCCTCTCTGAAGGATCAACATGAACCCATTGACCATTGACTTTGACTTCAGCCCACACGTGTTGGTCAACCCACACAAAACCACTACAGTCGGTAGCAATGACTAATCGACTTTCATAATCATTGGCTAGACAGGCGGCTACGTATAGAATGCTGAACTCTCCACATCTTCCTCTGCCGAGTTCTTTGATCTCGAGCGGGTCTGTACTTCTC
>CAZPDY010000185.1:0-3362 GCA_964585455.1 uncultured Candidatus Bathyarchaeia archaeon
CCCGCCACCCCTCCGCTGGGCGTCTGTCCCCGAATCAGGACGACAGAGTCTTTGACGCTGACGTAGAGCTCAGAGAGCGAGATGTTCCCCATGCTGACTTGACTGTAGTTCCCCAGCGCCTCGTTCAACGCTGAGATTTGGGTTTGAAGGGTGGCTACCCTGTTCTCCAGCCTCCTGACGCTGCCCGAGAAAAGCTGGTAAGTGTAGATGTTCCCAGCGATGCCAGCAATCACTATCACGGTGATTATCGCTATTGCTGCGAGTGAAAGACGGTCTGAACGGTATTCACGTTCATTGTACATGTTTGTGACTCCCAGAATTTTGTCTTCTGATGCTAACTTTTGCGATTCTTATAAGTGTTCCCCAAACTGGGAAAATCACTTGTGCCCCCCAGTATTCGAGTCGAGGTTTAAACATTTAAATAGAAAAATCATTGTAATATCAAATGTGCCGACCAGAAGAGAACAAATACAATCCAAAGCAATCGAAATCTTAGAGAGCAATCCACAAGGTGTTCGATATTCTCAGTTAGTAAACATGATTAAAGAAGCTTTACCTGTTATGCCGATCAACACCATCCATGGGAACATTTGGAATCTAGATGCAAGATTTCAGAGCGAAGTGTACAAAGCTGACAGAGGTTTGTTTAGACACACGTCTTTCAGAGAAAGTACTTCTCCACCCACGCCTCCTGAAACGAGCGAAGAAAGTTTCTACCAACCATTTGCAGATTACTTGGTGAATGAGTTTTAAGAAAGTACAAAGGCGATTAGATTAGGGGGCAACAGATTTAGAGACAAATGGGGAACCCCAGATGTTATTGGGATTAAGAAGCCAAAGCCTTCCGATATAGTAAAACCCGAAGTTGTAATCGTTTCTGCTGAGATAAAGACTGATGAATCAGGACTGATAACGGCTTTTGGACAAGCTTGTGCATACAAGACGTTCAGCCATAAGGTTTACATGGTAATTCCGAAAAATTCAAGCGAAGAGGACAAATCAAGGATTGAATCGTTGTGCCTGATATTTGGCATTGGCTTAATATTGTTTGATAGCACAAACACTGAAAATCCGCAGTTTGAGATTCGGGTAAGACCGCTGAAACAAGAACCAGATATGTTCTATGTCAATAAGTATATGAGAATGATAGAGACTGAGCTATTTGGTTGATTTCAGAGCGCTTAGACTCATCTAAAGCGATTTTTCTGCCTCTAGAAAAAGACCCTCCAAGAACCCGGCAACTAAAGCATCCTCATAGTCCTCGTATTTGATAGCTTTTTCCTTTTCCTTTCGCGAGATTTCTGCTAATGTCCTCCAAAAGACTCTGGCAATTTCCTCTCCATGTGTCATTACCTATCACCTCCACCTCTGCTCTGATCCTCTACCCAAGCTAATCTTGATGTTGCGTTTTGGATGTTTGAGAGGAAAGTAAAAAGTGCTAAGAGGAGTCGATTTTGCTGGTCGGGGGTCTGTTGAGTTGGTGGGAGGTTTGCAAGCTTTCCAATGTCTTGCACTGATTTGTAAATAGAATCAAAACACAAAATAATCTCCTCTACTGTTCTGCTGACCGAAACGTAGCCCGAACCTTTCGCATAGCCATTAAGAATTGATGCTGCTTTAGGAGTGAGGTAAACCGAGTAAGGTATTCGCTTTTCTTCTGTGGATTGTGAGTGCAAGTCTTTTTCACATTACTTTAAATGTGTCAAAGCATTATTTAAGCATTGCGCTCGATTGCGCTCGCGTTTGACGAAAGCTATGGAATGTCTCATATTAATCTTAACCGTAACCCCAGTATATCTTTAATAAAAAGCGCCAAGCGGTCATTTTTAAACCGAATAGATTATTGGCGCCGGGGAAGGGATTTGAACCCTTGAGGGCCAAAGGCCCACCGGCTGACTGGCCCACGCTAAACATGGTAGATCTCGAGGCCGGCGCATTACCGCTCTGCCACCCCGGCACCACAACGTCAAGAAAGCGTCCAGCGTCTAAAAGCGTTTCCCCAACACCCATGTCAGGAGCCTAATAGGACGGTCTAGACTAGGCGCAAAGAACACGCACACGGCGTCATCCACTTAAAGATAAAAGCAACCAAGACAACAAAGCCCTAGAGGAATCCGACATTGCAGCTAACGAGTAAGCTCCTCAAAATCGAACCCCAAACCACCCGACAAAAAATCACACGCTTCATCAAGGACTACACGGCTAAAGCCAGAGCGAGGGGCATAGTTCTAGGCGTCTCAGGGGGGGTGGACAGCGCAACCACCGCCGCCCTCGCCACAGCCGCCGTCGGAAAAGGCAACGTCTTGGGACTCTACATGCCCGAAAGAGAAACACGCAGCACAGCAGATGAAAGACACGTAAAACTCCTAGCCAGTAAATTCCAGTTCCAACTAAAAACCATAGACCTCACAGAAACCCTGAGCACCCTATACAAGGCAATACCCGACTACGACAAAAAAGACAAGCTCAGTCGAGGCAACCTCAAAGCCCGAACCCGCATGCTCACCCTCTACTACTACGCCAACCACCGAAACCTCATCGTAGCCGCCAGCAGCGACAAGAGCGAGACCATGATAGGCTACTACACCAAATGGGGAGACGCCGCCGCAGACATCGCCCCCATCATGGACCTCTACAAAACCCAAGTCCAACAACTCGCCCTCCACCTAGGCATACCACCAGCCATAGTCAAAAAACCCCCAACCCCCGCCCTCTGGCCAGAACAGACAGCAGAGGAAGAGATAGGCTTGAAATACGAGACCCTCGACCTCATCCTCTATGGCCTAGAGCACTTCATGCTAGCCCAAAAAATAGCAGAACAACTCCGCCTACCCGCCCAAACAGTCGGAACCATTAAAAAAAGATGGCTGCAGACAGAACACAAGAGACAAATGCCCCTGACGACAAAACTCGAATACCGGACGGTAAGCCACGACTTCAGGCTCACACGAACGACAGAACTAGGTGAATAGCATGAAAGAAGAATTCAAAGCAGCCCTCGCACAATTCCCATGCAAGATCGGAAACAAACAACATAGCATCAACCAGATGGAAAAACACGTCCGGCATGCCAAGAAACAAAAAGCCGACATCATCATCTTCCCCGAAACGTCCCTGACGGGCTACACGGTCCGAGACTTGGTCTACGAGCTCGCCGAAGAAATCCCAGGACCGTCTACAGAAAGAATCGAGAAGATAGCCAAAAAGAACGACTTGTACGTAGTTTACGGCATGCCCGAACGAAGCGAGAAGGGAAAGGCGATCCTCTACAACGCCGCCGTCTTGTTGGGTCCAGAAGGGTATGTCGGCAAATACCGAAAGATGCACCTCCCAACCCACAGCGTCTTCGACGAAAAACGGTA
>CAZPDY010000186.1:0-3350 GCA_964585455.1 uncultured Candidatus Bathyarchaeia archaeon
CCCATGCACCTCGTTCAGCACTTCTGCGAGGGCTAAGTAGACTGCGCTCAAGCCACAGATTATCCCCTCGTATACAGTTATGGTTCCTATCAACGCGTTGCCAGTCAAATCTCGCGCTGTCAGCAGGAAGAACAATATGGCTAAGCTTGCGAAGACGAATTGTAGGGCGCGGTTTGCTTTCAATGTGCCGAAGAACATAACTAGGGTGAAGAGCCCCCACATGAAGAAGTATGCCGCCGTCGCTGTTTTGAGCGGTGCTTGCACTTCGAAGAAGGAGACAGTGGGCATGACGAGTAGCATTACTAGTGACCACCAGAACAGCCCGTAAGAAGCGAAGGCGGTCGTCCCGAACGTGTTGCCCTTGCGGTACTCCATAATGCCCGCCAGTATCTGAGCCAACCCGCCGTAGGCGAGTCCCATGGCTAGAATCATACTGTCCAAGGGGTAGAAGCCAGCGTTGTGAAGGTTCAACAGCACAGTAGTCATTCCGAAACCCAAAAGCCCGAGAGGTGCCGGGTTTGCGAGTTTCTCGCTCATACACATACCCCACACGGTAGAGAAGGCGTTAGGTGATTATGTTTAGGAATATAAGACTTTTCGAAACCGTTAAAAGCACAGCCATGTTATCTCTGGAGACTCAAGTGGTACGGCTAAAATGGGCTTGCCCAAAAAAGGTTAACCGAGGTTTCATCTATGGAATGGTATTTCATAACCCCCGTGGCTGGTCTGGCTTCTGTCGCGCTTGCCGCCTACCTATACCGTTACGTCAGCAAGCAAGACAGCGGAACAGAGAAGATGCAAGAAATCGCACAGGCAATTAAAGAAGGCGCTAAGGCGTATCTGCGAAGGCAGAACATGACCTTGGCTGCCTTTGCCTTAGTGATGGCTTCAATCTTAGGGATACTTTTTGGCTTAACTGAGGGGTACATTCATGGAGTCAGCGTTGCGGCTGCCTACCTGTTCGGTTCGCTGTGCACCGCCGTCGGCGCCTACGCCGGGATGATGGCAGCGGTCAAAGCAAACGTGAAGACAGCGAACGCAGCCAGAACGGGCTTGAAGCAGTCGTTCTCGGTTGCCTTCTACGGCGGAGCCATAATGGGCATGTCAATCGTGGGCTTGGCGCTGCTGGGAATAAGCTTACTGTTCTTCACGTATCACAATGTTCTCGGCTGGGTTGAAGCTGACGCCACGAAAGTCATCTTAGCCTTCAGCTTCGGAGCGAGTGCACTGGCGCTCTTTGCGAAGGCTGGAGGGGGAATATACACTAAGACGGCGGACATAAGTGCTGACCTCGTGGGGAAGGTTGAGTTGGGCATCCCGGAGGACGACCCCCGAAACCCCGCAGTGATCGCCGATAACGTGGGAGACAATGTTGGCGATGTGGCTGGTATGGGTGCGGACTTGATCGACTCTTACATCGCTGCTGTTATTGGGGCTATGATTCTCGGTTCGGCGCCGGTTCTCGGCGGGGGAATATTCACTACTCTGCCGCTTTTGATCGCTGCTGTCGGGCTCTTTGCCTCCATAGTTGGGGCGTTGTTTGCGAAGGTCAGCATGAAAACGAGCCCTGGAGCCGCGTTGAATAGGGGGGTTTTTTCCACGTGCTTCTTCTTCATAATCTTTCTATTCGCAGTCACGTGGTTTTCGGGTCTGGGTGAGGAAAGGTGGCTGGGAGTGTTTCTTCCCACTATTGCAGGTTTAGTCGCTGGAATGATCATCGGGCTTACCACCGACTTCTTCACTTCAATCGACCGGTCGCCGGTGCAGCGAGTCGCCGAAGCCGCAAAGTCTGGAGTTGCAATTAACATTCTCACGGGGTTTTCGTACGGGATAATCAGCATCGTTCCGCCGATAGTGGGCATTTCGGCTGCGACTTTGGCTGCTTGGTTCTTGGCTGACATGTTTGGAATCTATCCCTTCTACGGCGTTGCCACCGCCGCCCTTGGGATGCTTTCGATAGTGGGGATGATTATTTCCACCGACGCTTACGGTCCAGTCTCGGACAACGCTCGGGGGATTGCTGAGCAGGCTGGGCTCGGCGAAGAAGTGGTTAAGATTACTGACAAGCTGGATGCTGCGGGTAACACTACGAAGGCTATAACGAAGGGCTTCGCCATCGGAGCTGCAGCCCTGACGGTTCTCACGCTGTTCGGGGCGTACACGGAGCTTGCGGGCATCTCAAGCCTAAACCTGATAGACCCAAAAGTGGTCGTGGGACTTTTCGTCGGTGCGATGATACCGCCGCTGCTTTCGGCGTTGCTGATATTATCCGTTGGCAAGAATGGGCAGAGAATGATTACGGAGATTAGGCGTCAGTTCAAGGAAATTCCTGGACTGATGGAGGGAAAAGCGAAGCCAGACTATGCGAGGTGCGTGGACATCGCTACGAAGGGAGCCATAAGGGAGCTTTTGCTTCCGTGTAGCTTGGCGATTGTCGTTCCTATCGTGATTGCGTTTGCTCTGGGAATCGAGGCGCTGGCGGGGTTCTTGGCTGGGAGCATCGTGACGGGGATTATTTTCGCGTTGTTTATGGCTAATTCGGGTGGGGCTTGGGACAACGCCAAGAAGTATATTGAGGCTGGGGCTTTTGGTGGTAAGGGTTCGGAAGCTCATAAGGCTGCTGTGGCGGGGGATACGGTGGGTGACCCATTCAAGGACACTGCAGGTCCTTCGTTGAACACGATGATTACAGTGATGTCTCTGGTTGCGTCAGTATTCGTGCCTCTAATTCTGGTGTTAATCGGCTAGACAGAGTTTCCGTAAGTGGATATTAAAGCTGTCAATCCAAACGCAAATAGAAAGTGATATAGCTGTGCTAAGGCTTTTCATGATTCTATGAATCTCTGGAAGGACATCCCACCAGGCGACGACCCACCCCACATCGTCAACGTAGTCGTCGAAGTCATAAGCGGCTCCAGAGACAAATACGAATACAACCCCCAATGGGAAGCCTTCGTCCTAGACCGAGTCCTACACTCCTCTGTAGTCTTTCCCGTCGAGTACGGCTTCATGCCCCAAACATGGTTCCACGACGGCGACCCCCTGGACATCATGATTCTGAGCCACGAACCCCTAGAAATCGGCTGCATAGCCAAAGCAAGACCAATCGGCTTGTTAGTCATGGAGGACGAGAGCGGAGAAGACCCAAAAATCCTAAGCGTACCCAAGGATGACCCACGGTTTAATGGCATAAGCGACACTACCCACGTGCAGCCGCACCTGTTGAGGGAGATTCAAGAGTTCTTCGAAACCTACAAACGCTTGGAACCCCACAAATGGTCCAAGTTCAAAGCATGGAAAAACGCCGAAGAAGCCAAGAAACTCATCGTCTACGCTATGAACCTCTACAC
>CAZPDY010000187.1:0-3347 GCA_964585455.1 uncultured Candidatus Bathyarchaeia archaeon
TGTCCCAAGGCTTCTGGCCCCGCCTAACCAAAAGAGCTGAGAGAGCCGGCATCGGTGCAGAATATGAGTTTCTAGATTCGCTCGCCGCAAAAGATCAGGTCTGTGTCGGATTAAAACGCGGACTCATGGGAGACCTAACTGGCTCCTACACTTGGCTGCTGTTTCCACTTCGAAACGCGGGATCGAACAGGTTAAGCAACGCAGTGGCGTTAGAAGCCTTTATTACTCAAAGCGATTCGCAAGAAAGCGAAGAACGACCAGCGAAAACCGCGTACCCGGACCTAGAGGAAGAAATCGAACAAGGTCAAAGTGAGGGCCAGGCACCTGCCACTGCTGGGGCAACCTACTTCTTCAGGACAACGGGAAGAAAAGAATACGCACAGGTCAAAGACGAAGACCTGAACAGAGAGCTGGAGAATTTCACGAAGAACATCAACCGCTGCATGATAGACATCAACTTCCGAAGAGAACCCATAATCCTCTCCGAAGATCAGCTGCAGAGCACTAAATACGTCCAATACAGGTTTGCAATAGCGAAGATGCCTTCGCTCAGGACCTTGAGGAGCCTGTTCATCGGCAGAGTGATTCACTCGTCACCTGAACAGTGGAAGAAGGATGTTACAGGTTTATTAGCTTTCAACGCTAAAAGCTTGGATGACGCAGAAAAATGGAAGAGAGGTGGCTCATGATAATGCCAGGGTACAGACATCCATGCAAATACTGCGGGAAACTCGTGTCCGCAGATGACAATGTGTGCCCCTTCTGTGGCAGGGTCAATCCGGTCGGCCCTCAGCGATGCCCAAAATGCCGAAACCCGATAGAGACTGGGCAGGTGAGATGTAGCAACTGCGGCTTATCACTCCAGATTAACTGCCCTCATTGCGGAAAACCCACGTTCTTCGGAGACTACTGTCAAAATTGTAGCCAAAGGCTCACGGTTGTCTGTCCAAAATGCAAGACTGAGCAGGCACCTTTTGGAGAGAAATGCATAAAATGTAGTAGACCTCTAGACATCAGGAGGAAATGAGAAGATGCCACTTCAACCTTTTACTCGAAACTACGCTGACAATAGCACTGAAGCCGGATTTCAGTTCACGTTTATGTGTGACATTTGCAGCGACGGCTACAAGACGAGTTTCATTCAAAGCAAAACTTACAAGAAAAGAGGATTCTTGAGGGGTCTAGGTCAGGTCGCCTCTATCGGATCAGAACTGGCTGGACGCGGCGGAGGCTACACGGTTCAACGGGGTACGGACGCTTTGAGTGAACGATTCGAAGGCATGACGCCAGAGTGGCACAAGGAACATGAGCAAGCATTTGAGCTCGCTCAAAACGAAGCCAAAGGGCATTTCCACAGGTGCCCAAGATGCCACAAATACGTTTGCGAAAACGATTGGAACGAACAAGAAGGTTTATGCACTGAGGATGCCCCGAGGGAAAGCACAGAGGTCGCTGCTGCCAGAGCCGAGAAGATGGTCACAGACATTAAACAGAAAGCCCAAACTACACAGGTCTATACGGGCGAAATAACTCAGAGACAAACTCTTTGTCCAGCATGCGGAAAACCAGCCGGTTCGGGCAAATTCTGCAACAATTGCGGAGCGCCCCTTGGCTTGAAGGCTTGCCCTAAATGCGGAGCGAAAAACCCTCCAGGCACAAGCTTTTGCGGCGAATGTGGCACCAAACTGTAGTTAACTCGCGGCGGAGCAGGAAGGCATAATCGTTGGATAAGTGGCGCTGATCATGAGAGGACGGATAAGCCTCCAATGTACTCCGCTATAGCCTAAGGACGAATGTGAAATCGTCCATGGATGTGGAAGGGACGCGATTCTGGGCGTTCTTGCGGAGATTTGATTATAGGTGTACCTAATAGTAATCTAGAAGCGAACTTAGGGAGCGCTAGAAACACCTTGGCAGAAAACGCTACATGCTCGCTGCGCACGCGCATGTGTCATGTTGCTTTTCGGCGGTGTCACTGGCTTAGGCTAAGAAGTAGAATGATGGATGGAAAATATCCCCAGTGTCGTAGGCGTTTGCACGAGTCAGTTTTCTGTTTTTCTTGTGAGTGTTCTTGAAGTAGTCTGGTGTTTGTGTCTGTCGGCTCTTGGAGTGATGGTTTTGTGGTCGTGTTGTGATGACTACACGGGTTTAATAGTGGGGGAGATTTGGTATAGAACTAACATCCATCTCCTTAATAAGGGTGAGTTTCGATTTATGTTTGGGAATTAGGAGTTGGTGATGATTTGCACCAAATTAAGCTAGGTAGGATAATGCGTTTGCGCAGAACTTGTTTAGAACTAGTATTTATTTCTCTTATTCTCATGGGCTTCCCTCTGATGGTTCTGGTTGGTTTTGTGTTGGCGCAGCCCACGATTGTCTTGACTCCGAAGTGGACTAGGACTAAATTGGGTACGAATTATGAGGGTGGTTTGGTCGTCGGAGATGTTACTGGTGATGGTATTGAAGACGTCGTTTTCGGCGGTAACGATCAATTATCAGTGCTGAATGGGATTACGGGAGCTACTATTGCGACATATCCTCAGACCCGGATAGGGCAGTATTGTCAGCCTCAACTGTATGATGTTGACGGCGATGGCATTCTCGACATACTCGTGCCCTTGTTTTATCTGCCTGGTTTAGCCGCAGTGCAGTACGATGGTGATTCAACGCTTAGCCAGATGTGGATAGCTAACACTCAGGGTTCGGGAGGATCTGGTAGTGTTATGGCGAAGCCTGTTGCTGGGGATATTGACCATGATGGTCATCTGGATATCTTCATTGCTTCTCAAGATGTATCGCCAGGTGACAATAGTACTGGTACCTACCATCCGGACGGTTACGATGGCACAATATGTAGAATAGATGATGAGGGAAACATATTGTACACGACCTTTACATGGCGTGCCTGCTCTGGCGGTCTTTCCTTGGGAGACACAGACAATGACGGTGTTTTCGAGCTTTACCAGGGTGACAGGGACATGGATTACCGTGACGGTGGATATGGCAAGGGCGCGAAGTCTTATTGGGCTGATGACCTGACGGAAAGATGGATCCGCCTTGACGATTTGACAAGCAGTCAGGCTCCTGTTCTCGCAGACGTTAATGGCGATGGAATAAAGGATGCCATGGCAGGAATGTATCGTGAGATATATGTTTGGAATTCCACAAACGGGGAGGTAATCTACTATTGGAGTAATAATGATCTGTCCGTTCATTACGGTTTCACGGTTTATGACATTGACGGCGATGGACACCTTGAGCTTCTGGCCAATGATGGTGATCACGATGATCAGCCATATACAGATGTTTTTGATTTGGTTACGGGTGAGATGGATGCGCAACTCTAC
>CAZPDY010000188.1:0-3307 GCA_964585455.1 uncultured Candidatus Bathyarchaeia archaeon
CAAGTAGTCAACCTAGGCGTAGACATCATTCCCGCTGAATTCGTGAAAGCCGCAGTTCGCGAAGAAGCACAGATCATTGCCGTCTCCGTCTCTATGGAGGAAACAATCCCTTACTTGAAGGAATTAGTTGGCGTTTTGAAGAGGGAAAATATGCGAGACAAAGTTAAAGTGATAATAGGAGGCAACGCCGTCTCTGAACAAACCAAAAAAGCCTACCAACTCGACGCATACGCCGCGGACGCCCAAGACTGCCTTAAAAAGGTCAAAACTCTGCTCAGCTAGAAGATTCTGTAGAGCGGATGACTTTTGACAAGTGGTTTGGTCCCGAAGCGTTTCATGGTATAATAAGCGAGTATGGCGTCGTTGACAGCGCACGCTGGAATCACGTTCCGAGCTTGCTTAACAGGTCCATAGATGAGAAAGTCCGCGCCCCAGCACTGAGCAATCGTGTGGGCAGAAACATTTGCCGCTGCGAACCCTTCGCCCAAGACCGACCCCTTCAATGTCTCTTTCCAGGCATACGTCGCGTTCGCAGGCGAACAACCAGAGGGATACCCCAATCTCTCTTTCACGAGTTTGATGGCTTCTGCCGCATAAGAGACGCTGGGCACGTCAAAAACCACTGTGTCAACGAGGGGTTTTTCTATCCCCGCTGTCCTTGCAACATCAAGCAATCCAGCCTGTTCCAGCGAGCCCGTTAATATGCTGATTCGGCCTTCAGGAGAATAGTCAAGTTCATTGTATGCCATCAAAACCGCTGCTCTCACGCCCGAAATGCGAAGGGCAACTAATTCTTCTCGTGAGGTTTTAGGTGTAACCCCGTTGAATACCACATGTTTTTCAAGACCAAATTGCTTAACGGCTTTCAAGGCTGCCAGTCTCGTTTCCGGGTTGGCGCCGTCGATTAAGAAGGGATTGTTGCTACGTTCCGAAACAAATGCAATATACTTTTTCATTGCTTCAGGGTACATTGCCATCACGTCCAGAAGGTGGGGCACCCCGCTTTTCTCCGAGAAAGTCTCAGCAAGCTCAACCCATTTCAGAACCGATTTCTTGTCGAAGCTGCCTTCTGCATGGTTGGAAACTTCGGGCATGCCCTTGTAAAAAACGTTGCCAACGAGAACTGTGGGCAATTCTCCCGGCTGACCTCCAACCTTGAAAGTGCCTATCCGATAGGTTCTCTGTCTAGTTTCGAGGGTAAACAAGGAGTTTCACCTTGCAATTGTAGTGTGCTTATGTCATTTATTATAACTTAGTGCTCATTCTCGCCTTGGGGATGAAAGGATGGGTGAGAGACCCCTCTTTGAAGCTTGGGATTTCACGCGATGAGCAGTGAGAACACAGAAAGGATTGAACAGAATAGCCCCACCAGAAAAGTCACAGCAGCGCCCGTCCAGAGCTTTCTCCGAGTAGGGTAGATGCTGTAGAAGAACATGAAGAACGCTGACAGAAGAAACATCATGGCACCTAACAGAAGGGCAAGCTTCAAGCCTATGGGAGTACCAGCACCACCAACCTGGAAGACTGTTAAGCTCAGGGCAGCCAACGTTCCTGGGTAAGAAGCGTTTATAATGGGCCTGATGAATTTTTCCTCGAACTCCTCAGCCATCAAACACACCCGTATAACTATCATTCTACCGATTCAATTTTAACCTTTATTGTCTTCTCTTCTCTTCTCTAGAAAGCGTCAAATCTAATGGTTTTGGATAAGAATGTTCTTACTTATCAGAACAACCATACAATGTTTTAAATCGTGTTTGCCTCATATATACGAGACAAATAGTTGGAGGGAGGTGATAGGGAATGGCGAAAGAAGCCAGAAAGGCGAAAGAGCTGGAAGAAAAGAAACCGAAGCGCATTCTGCTAAAGGAACGAGCACTTCCAAAGTTTGCCATGAAGGAGCGCATAGCAGCCAAGGAACGTGTTGTCGCTAAGGAAAGAGTGGCAGCGAAAGAGAGAATCGGAGCCAAGGAAAGGATAGCGGCAAAAGAGAGAATAGCTGCTAAAGAAAGGATTGCAGCGAAAGAGAGAATTGCAGCGAAGGAAAGGATAGCTGCCAAGGAACGCATCGCAGCCAAAGAGAAGATGTTCTCCAAGTAACTCCTTTCTTTTCTCTCAATCTTTTTTTTGTTTTTAAGAGGTTCTGGAAACTATTTTTCTCTCTTCGTCCGAACCACCAAATCATACGTGCTCATAAATCTGTAGACAGCCTGGGCGAAAGCAAGCACGTATAGTTGTAGGTTTATGAACGAACGCGATGCATACCTACCCGTCCTATGGATACGTCTCCACCTTGAATAATAGGCACCCCAGTATACCACCTGCAACAAAGCAGCAGCTGTGAAGAATGGTATCAGCAGTAATTCGGTTCCAACATAAAGACCAGCTGGGATAAGCATTGCAGAAAAAATCGCAACGATGGGATAAAGGTACATAGTCGCACGTAGTTTCTTTGCTGCTGCTCGTCCCCTCTTGCGGCATTCTTTTTGCACGTTGCTGGCTACTTCCTCAATCGACGCAACGATTCTTTGATACTCTTCTTTAAACTTTTTAACCCTTTTAGGCAATCGGGCGAGGTTTTCGACGTTTATCGCAAACACAGCGTTCAGCGACTCTACTTGGGAAGGCTGGTTTTCTTCGAAGTATTCTTTAATACCCTGAATATTGTTCCTCGCATGTTCTATGAATTCTTCACACCTGCCCAACGCCTTACTGGCTATTTCTTCATTTGCAGAGAGAGATGAAAGATTCTCATCTAGAACGAAAAGCTCTCCATCCGTCATCGTTTCAAAGTCGTTCATACTCATGACGGGTGGTTGTCTTAGGGTTGAGAGAGTAAGGTTGGTCTCGCTGAGAAGGCTGTCTAAGTAGCCGCAGAAAGCTTGGTCAACGAACAAGGCGCCGAACAGTGGAATGTCTTTTTCGACGCGTTCTGTCCTTCCGACGAACAGAAGTCGGCTCTTTATCGGCTCAAAGAATGAGACAACTTGGTATTCTTGTGGGTTCTTCAGCGCTTTCCGAAGGTAGGCATAGTTTTGAGCAGATAACCTTGAAAGAGAATCAAACCCGTAAACCATGAACTTCTTGAATTCTTCAGTCTCGCCATACAGGTCGGTAATCGCAAAATCTTCCACAAAGGAAATGGGTAGCAGTTTCTCTTCAACCTCGTACAGCAAAGAAGGGGGAAGCTCCACAGTCCAGACTGAGCCGTACGTTGAATTTAGAAGGTACAGGGAAGTTTGTTTCTGCTCCTCTATGATTTCTTCGACGGTGTCCTTAGCCTCGAGCATTCCAGTCTCCGCAATCT
>CAZPDY010000189.1:0-3300 GCA_964585455.1 uncultured Candidatus Bathyarchaeia archaeon
CTTTGAGAGCATCTAACAGTTCCTTGGCTCTGTCCATGCGTATCTTGCGTTCTTTCACCATCTGCTCGCTGACGACATCCACGAGTTCTTCGGTGGCGCCTGCTGCTATGGCTATGTTTCGGGCATGCAGCTTCATGTGACCCCGTTGGATGCCCTCGTTCGCCAAGGCTCGGAGCGCGCCCAAGTTTTGGGCTAGGCCTACTGCGGTTATGACTTCGCCGAGTTCGTTGGCTGATTTCACGCCCAGAATCTTGAGGGCAATTTTGGCTACAGGGTGGGTGCGGACGGCTCCTCCTATGGTGCCGACTGCCATTGGCATCTCCAGCGAGCCCACCAAGTCTCCGTCTTGATTCTTTTCCCACATTGACAGGGACTTGTAGTGTCCTGTGTGGGCAGCGTAAGCGTGGGCGCCTGCTTCTATGGCGCGGTGGTCGTTGCACGTGGCTATGACGACGGCGATTGCCCCGTTGAGTATGCCCTTGTTGTGTGTGGCTGCTCTGTAAGGGTCTGCGGCTGCGAAGTGGTAAGCTTGGACTACGCCGTCTACGACTTCTTCTCCACCCACGGCGTCTTTGGGAATGGTGACGTGGGCTCTTGCCATGCGTTTGGTGGCGAGGTTGCTGATGATACGCAAGTAAACTCGACCGCCCGTTATCCTCTCTATCACAGGAGCTACGGCCTCAGCCATAGTGTTGACTGCGTTGGCTCCCATAGCGTCTCGGCAGTCGACATGAAGCTCAGTTATAAGCATCGGACCAGCCGGAGTGTGAATGACCTTAGCCTCTAAATTTTTAGCGCCCCCACCCACAGAGACGAGAACCGGGTCTTGCTCGTTGGCTTTCTTCAGAATATCCTCCTGGTGTGCGTAGACTGCCATGCGAGCGGGGTAGGGGTCTTTTATGCCAACCGCTTGGATTTGTCCAATCATGACAGGCGGCGTGCTGCTAGTGTAGAAGCCTCCGCCTTCGCGTGCCATCTTCGCGGCGTAGCTTGCAGCTGCCACGACTGATGGCTCCTCAATAGCCATGGGGACGAGGTAGTCTCGCTTGTTGACGAGAAAGTTGACCGCGATGCCCAGAGGAACTGGGAAGGTGCCGACGACGTTTTCTATCATGCGGTCGGCAAATTCTAGGGGCAGTGCGCCAGTGTTTCTAAGCGTGCTGACCTCTTCGTCGGTTAGGTTGGCGAATTCTTTGATGATTTTTAAGCGTTCTTCTACAGGTAGCTTGTAGAAGCCAGCAAACACGGAAGTTTTATCCATTGCTTGATGCTCCAGCAATTACCTAACGACTGCAAAGACATAAGAATTTAACTCAAAATAAGGAAAACCCGAATCGAGGCAGAAACATGCGCCCTGAACAAATGAAACTCGTCGAAGAATATGCCAAAGACCAGATGGTTAAGCTTGGGGTGCACGGCTGGCCGCACGTTAAGAGGGTTGAGCGTCTCTGCATTCTACTCTCGAAAGCCGAGAAAAAGAATGTAGACATGGAGATTCTTCGGGTAGCAGCGTTGCTTCACGACGTCGCGAAGCACCTTGAGAAAGAGGACAATTCCAAAGATCACGGCGAAACCGGCGCCTCTATGGCGCGTGACTTCTTGAAAACTATCAGCTTCAGCGAGGAAAAAATCAGCCTAGTCAGTCGTGCGATAAGGGTTCACACCCATAGAGAAGAGCCAAGCTCCGTTGAAGCAGAAATTTTGTACGACGCAGATTTTCTCGACAAGCTCGGAGCGGTAGGCGTCGCTTCAGTTTTCGTAAAAGCGTGCTTGACTGACAAGACGATCGAAGAAGTGATGGAGATGTATGGCGTAGAAAACCCTAAGGCTTCTTACGTCGCCACGCACATATGCTGGCTGAAAAAGCAACAGTTCCACACCCAAACTGCCGAGAGGATAGCTCAAAGAAGAAACAGGATTGTTTCAGCGTTCTTTGAAGCGTTGAAGAACGAGCTGGAGTTAAAGGATTCTGAGGTTTAGGTGAAAAGAATGGCTGTGAAAGCTGTGTTTTTTGATCTCCATGGCACTCTGGCATATGTTAAAAAGCCAATCACCTCAGTACAAGCCTCAGAATTCCTCTTGGAGCGTGGCTACGAAATCTACCCACAATCTCTGGATGTCGCCCAACATTTCGTCTCCATGATAGACTATCCGAAACATGGCTACGGCAGCTGGCAAGCCTACCTCAAACGAGTCCTCAAAAGACTCGACGTTAAGGTTGACACTGAGACTCTAGAGGAATTGGCTTCGCGCTATCAAAAGCATAACAGTTATGTCCTTTTTCCCGACGCCGCCCCAGCAGTTAAGAGAGCTAAGCAGCTAAACCTGAAAACCGCAATAGTCACTACGATTGCTCATTTTGCATTCCAAACAGCCATGACGCCCATTGAGCAGTACTTCGACTTCGTCATGACGGGCTACGAGGCGGGATGCGAGAAATCCAACCCAAATATGCACAGACAGACTCTGAAGAAACTTGGCGTCGCATCTGAGGAGGCTGTGATGATAGGGGACGAACCGCTCGTGGACATAAGAATCCCCAAGAAACTGGGTATGCACACAGTCTTTCTTGACAGAGCAAGCAAGATTTCAGGCAAGCCTGTGGAAGTTGACGCCGAAGCGACAACGTTGACAGAAGCGGTGTTAATCGTTGAGAAATGGCAAGGACACAAAAGATGATGTTTTGCTTCGGACTAGCTTTTTCATCGCTTTACTTCTAATTGCTCTATTCCTCTTGTAGATTAAGGCTGCAACCAGCGTGGCTGTTACGAAAAACGGCATCGCGACAAGGGGTAGCTCGGAGACTATCGTGGTTCCCATCACCCATACATCATGGGAACTCGGAGGATAGGTCAAGTATAAGTAGAGCCTAGTTTCATCTGAAATAGGCAGTTCTCTCCACATAGAGGGCGACATGTTGAAGCCGTCGAACGTAACGATGTATTCACCGTCCAACACGTCCTTCGGAATCCTAACCCTGCAGAATCCCGCCACGTATCCTTCTACCTCGAAACGAATTATCGTCGTCCACGGCGGTCCAAGGGTGTAGTTTGGGCAAACGACGATCTCTCCGAATTGGAAATTGGAAATCGTGGAGTTGCAGATCGTGGTGATGTAGTAGGTTTTGTTAGCCCAGTAGACGGGGAAGTCGGAGAACACCCCCAACAATGGATAATTGTCCTGATTGTGTACGTCCAGAACGTGCGGTGATTCTCCTATTCCGTCTTGGGTTAAGTCAGTCCCAGTGTAGTTGTCCCAGTGGTTCCCATCCATCTGCCCGTCGTCCCATGTGTTGTAGCC
>CAZPDY010000190.1:0-3299 GCA_964585455.1 uncultured Candidatus Bathyarchaeia archaeon
GATTCACCTAGGGCAGATAGTGAAAATTCTGCATGGATACGTCCGACGGTCCAGGCGTGGCGAGTTGGAGCTGCATGTTGGAGAGCGAGGCAATGTTCAGATTGTTCCTCCAGACGTTAGCGAGAGCGATTTTCCCCCAATCACGGATTTTTGCGAAAAAATCGCTAACATAAGTGAGGGTCGTAGAAAGGTGAACGTAAAGGGCATGGTTGACACCATAAATCCTATGTCTACTTTCAAGCGGAGTGATGGAACCCTAGGCAAGGTTTTACGAATTGTGGTTGAGGACGATACTGGGCGGATTTCCGCAGTGTTTTGGAATGAAAAAGCTGACGAAGCAGCCAAAGCCAGAGAGGAAGCAGTGGTCTTGTTGATGAATGCGAAGGTTAAGAGGGGTCGGGATGGGGCGTTGGAGTTGCATGTGGACGAACTCACAAACATGGAATTCTCCAATTGCTTTGAGGGAGTAGTGAGTGTTAAGGATTTGAGGGAGGGCATGAAGGTGGCGTGTGTTGAGGGGAGAGTGGTGTCGAAGCCTATGGTTAGAGAAGTTACTGTCAGAGGAGGGGAAAGGATTTCTGTGGCTTCCTTCGAGTTGGAAGACATTAGCGGGCGGGTCTGGGTTTCTGCTTGGAGAAAACACGCGGAAAAAGTTGGGGGGTTAGTTGTGGACACTCAGGTGAGGTTGAAAGATGTTTATGTGCGGAGAGGGTTTGGCGATCAGTTGGAGATTAGCACTCGGGCTTCGACAGAGGTAGAAGTTGTGCGGTGAAGCGTGGAAACCTTTATTTTTCGATGCTGTGCACAGTATAGCTCTCTTTGAGGTTGGTGGTTTGGTATGGAGTTGACTCAGATTTCTCTTCCCGTGGATGAGTTGCCTCGAAAATGGTATAACGTGGCTGCGGATTTGCCAGAGCCTCTGCCCCCGCCTAAGGAGCCTGAGGAGGGTCCTTCCCGCATGGAGTTTCTGGGCAGGACGATGGTTGGAGAGTGCTTGCGGCAAGAGATGTCGGGAGAGCGTTGGATTCCAGTTCCCGAGGAAATCAGAGAGCTTTACGTGCAGGCGGGTAGGCCTAGACCTCTGTATCGGGCGGGGAGGCTGGAGAGGAAGTTAGGACTGAAGAAGGTGAGGCTGTACTATAAGCGGGAGGATTTGTCGCCGACGGGTTCGCATAAGGCGAACACTGCGTTGGCTCAAGCTTACTTCGCAGCTAAGGAGGGGAAGACGACGCTCGTGACTGAGACGGGGGCTGGTCAGTGGGGGAGTGCGTTGAGTTATGCGGCGCGGTTGATGGGGCTGAAGTGTGTGGTTTTCTGGGTGCGGGCGGTTTATGGTTGGAAGAGTGACAGGCGGACGTTCATGAAGCTCTTAGACGCCACGGTGCATGCTTCGCCGAGCAAGGAGACGAAGGTTGGGCGAGAGTTGTTGGCTAAGGACGCTAATCATCAGGGTTCTCTGGGGATTGCGGTGTCGGAGGGCTTGGAGTACGCGAGTGGACATGAGGGCTGCGTCTATTCTCTCGGTTCGGTGCTAAACCACGTTCTCATCCATCAATCCGTGATTGGTTTGGAGGCTATCGAGCAGTTTAAGCTGGCAGACGATGAGCCTGATTTGGTGGTGGGGTGTTTGGGTGGGGGTTCGAATTTTGGCGGTGTGGCTTTGCCCTTCGCTGGAGAGGTTTTGCAGGGAAAGCGCCAGTGCGAGTTTTTAGCCTCTCAGAGTGAGGCAGCGCCCAACCTCGTTAAGGGACAGTATATGTATGACTTCGGCGACGTGGTTGGACACACGCCCTTGCTGAAGATGTACTCGCTGGGACACAAAGCTGAGATGGTGCCTATTCGGGCGGATGGGTTGCGGTATCACGCGGCTGCGCCGTTGGTGAGTGCGCTTAGGCATAGTGGCTTGGTGAAGGCGGTGGCGTATCCAGCGGATGAGAGGGCTATTTTCGAGGCGGCGCGGTTGTTCTTCCAGAGTGAGGGCTGGCTGATTGCGCCCGAGTCGGCTTACGCTGTGCGTGCTGGTGTGGATGAGGCGTTGAAGTTTGAGAAGAAGGGTGAGGAGAAGGCTATTCTGATGAATATCAGTGGGCATGGGTTCTTGGATTTGGAGGCGTACAGGGATAAGTTGGGTGTGCAGTAGCTGAAAGCTGAGTGGTTTTGAGGCTTCTCTGCGCCTAGCCTAGACCGTCCTATTAGGCGGTGTATGCTGTTGGCATGTTTGTGAACGGTGTGGGTTTAAATGTGTAGGTTTGGGTATTAGTCGTGGGTGGGTTCTGATGCCCGAGTCTGTTGAGCCTGTTGGGGGTTTGCGGTTTCTCGTGTTGGCTTTGGGCATTACTGTGGCTTTTTTCGTGGTTGAGTTGGTCGGGGGCTTCTTGACTAACAGTTTGGCTCTGTTGAGTGACGCTTGGCACATGTTGAACCACGTGGTTGCCTTGGTGTTTGCGCTCGTTGCTGCGTGGCTTGCCCTGCGCCCTGCTACGGCACGGAGGACGTATGGGTATTATCGGGCTGAGATTCTGGCGGCTTTCTTGAACGGTATTTTTCTGTGGGTGGTGGCGGCTTACATTTTCTACGAGGCTTTTCGTCGGGTTCTGCAGCCCGCGCCTGTGGAAAGCTTGGAGATGTTGGTCATCGCTTTCGGCGGTCTCGTGGCTAACGGGTTGTCTGCGTGGGCTTTGTCGAAGTCGAAGGAGGGCAGCATGAACATTAAAGGGGCTTTTCTCCACGTGGTTGCAGACATTCTGGGCTCGGTGGGGGCGATTTCTGCGGGGCTTGTAATGCTTTTTACGGGGTGGTTCCAGGCGGACCCCCTGATTGGCATGTTGATTGGTGTCCTGATTTTTTACAGTTCGGGGTCGCTCGTTCGGGATTCGGTGAACGTTCTCCTCGAAGGAGTCCCTCCTCATATTGACGTGGGTGCGGTGGAGCGCCGAATTCTCGAACTGGAGGGAGTTGAAGGGGTGCATGACCTTCACGTGTGGTGTATGACGCCGCAGAAGATGTGCTTGATGAGTGGTCACGTGGTGATGAAGAAGGGAGCGGACAGGAAGAAGCTGATTACGACTTTGATTAATGTGTTGAAGGAAGAGTTCGGGATAGACCACACCACAATCCAACTTGAGGACGAAGGATACCCAAAAGCAGTCGGCGAGCACTAAGCGTAATCTGAGGATGACCTAAAGTGTTTTTACCGTGATTGCAGATACCCCAAGTTGAAAAAAGGGGGGCTGTCGGCTAGCTTGGTCTAGGCTCTTAGCCTCGGGCGCTAGGGACCCCGGTCCAAATACGGGCAGCCC
>CAZPDY010000191.1:0-3289 GCA_964585455.1 uncultured Candidatus Bathyarchaeia archaeon
GGGCGCACTATTCCGTGCAGGGCTATGATCAGGAGATTTACTTGGACCGCTGGGGATGGGAAGAAGTTTCGGGTCATATCTACCGAACAGACTACGACTTGAAAAGGCACATGGAGCACAGCGGAGCAGACATGCAAGTCTTCAAAGAACACAGCTCACCCAAAACAGTAGAAAAGACCTTTGTGGAACCCGTCTTGGCGAAGATTGGACCCGCGTTCAAACAAGATGCCTCCAAAGTGGCAGCTCTTCTCTCGAAAGCCAATGCCGAAGAAGTTGAAAAATCGCTGAAAGAAAAGGGCTACTACTCGGCAGAGTCCTACAAGGTCCTGCCCGAACACGTCAAAATCGTCCGCAAGACCGTGGAAGAAACCGGAAGACGGCTTGTCCCCCACGTCGTGGAGCCGAGTTTCGGAATAGACAGACTCGTCTACGTGGCGTTAGAATACGCTTACGACAGACGAGAGGACAGAGCGCTCCTGAGGTTTCCAAGAGAACTCGCACCCATACAAGTCGGGGTGTATCCGCTGGTAACGAGAGACGGCTTGGATAAAAAAGCTAAGGAACTGCACGAGGTGTTGATGACGGAAGGCTTCGCAGCAGAGCACGACGAAGCCGGTTCTATCGGAAGACGCTACGCCCGAGCCGACGAAGCGGGCACACCCTTATGCATCACCGTCGACTACCAGACACTGGAAGACAACACCGTGACGATACGAGACCGAGACTCGTGGAAACAGGTCCGCGCAAAGATAGAAAACGTACCTCAAAGCTTGTGTGCTTACTTCAGCTACAAGACAGAGCTCGAAGACATGGGAGAGAGCCTCTAAACCCGCTCCGTGTTTCGTTAGATTTTTTAATGCATACGCACATCTACTGTTGTGCCTGCAGGGGCATTTTCTGAGGCGGAAAAATTGGTTCTCCCAGTCGAGACAGAAGAACGCGTAAAACGAAGAGCACTCAGTGCTTGCCAAGATCACCTACGAAAGGTGCTGGAGATTGCACGCAAGGTCCCCCAGATGGTTGACTGCTTTGCAAGCGGAGACAAAGAGGCAGCGAGGCAGGTTTTCACCGAGATAAGGAAAGCCGAAGATGAGGTGGATAAAGCAAGACGTATGGTCTCTCAGGAACTTGCCCAGATAGGCGCTATACTCATTAACCGAGAAGACTTTTTGCGCTTCACGAACCTAGCCAGCGAAATCGCAGACTTCTGCGAGGGCATCGCTTTCTGGCTGCTCTCCATCATGGAGCGAGGATGGAAAGTGCCCTCGGACATCAAGAAGGATTTGGGAAAGCTCGCAGACGCCATGTTGGACAGCGTCATAAAACTCAGAGAAACGGCTATCACGCTTTCCTACGGCTCAGAGAAGACCCTTGAGAAAGCCAAGGAAGTTGAAACGGCAGAACGAGTGGTAGACGAGGTTTACAGGGAGTTGGAGGTCAAGATAATCAACAGCAAACTCGAGATGCCAGCCATGCTCCTTCTCAGGGACATTACTCAGCTCCTCGAAAACGTAGCTGACAAAGCCGAAGACGCTTCAGACGCGGCACGCATACTGTCCTTCGCCATATAACGAGGCTGAGTAGGAATGAAGCAGCCCGTCAGGGTGGAGTTCATCGAAAACTTTCTCATCGTCTGGGACCCCGCAAAAAGCTCAGAACTCTATAAGATGGGATATTACGGCAAGCCCCTGGGCATACCCAAGCCAAAAATAGCCGAATTCAACGTCCCCCTCGTCCTAGACCTCATCGAGGGGCTCTACCTTGTCGAGAACAAAATTATAGAAGTCAGAGAAGGCGCGAAAAAGAAGAAAGTGGGGTTAGACAAGCTTAGGCAACGAGCCCGCAGGTTGTACGACGAGTTTGACCTGAAATACGCTGTCTACCGTGATTTGAGAGAAAACGGCTTCATCGTCACTCCAGGCATCAAGTACGGTTGCGACTTCGCCGTCTACAAGCACGGACCAGGCGTTGAGCATGCGCCCTACATGGTGTCGGTGAAGAAGGATGAAGACGAGGTTACGGCGACTGAAATCGTGAAAGTTGGGAGGCTCGCCACGACCGTGCGCAAACGGTTCATCGTCGCTGTTCCCGACCTCGAAACACAGAAGGTTCAATACTTAATTTTCAAATGGTTTAAGGCGTAGAGTTGGCGTGGCTTTTCTATGGTTGACGTGGCGGTTGTTAAGGGTCCGAGAGAATTGGCGACTGTGTATAAGACTGTTGAGCTTGCTGGCGGGTTCGAAGAAATAGCTGAGAATTACAGTCGAGCCTTGATAAAAGTGAACTTCATCTCGACCAAGACTTACGAAACTGGCGTGACGACCGACCCCCTCGTTGTGGAGGGCTTGATTCACAAGGCTAGAGAGGTCTTTGACGAAGTCTTCGTCGTGGAGTCGGACGCGAGCATGACAAACGCCGACAAAGCCTGCGAAATCACGGGAATGAAGGAAGTCTGCGAGAGGACTGAAGTCAGGTTTCTTAACTTGCGAAGGGAGAAGGACAGGGTTAGGCTGCTCATTCCCGACGCCGAGACACTCAAGGAGATTAAGGTGCCGCGGATCGTCGTCGAATCGGCTGTGATTAACGCTGCAAAAATGAAGACCCACAGCTCCACGGGCGTCTCTCTTGGGTTGAAAAACATGTTCGGACTCTTGCCCGAGAAGACGAAGTTCAAGTACCATCTCAGGAACATCAGCAAAGTCGTGGTGGACGTAAACTCGGTTCTGAAGCCCCAGTTCACTGTAGTCGATGGTTTCTACGCCCTAGAAGGACCGGGACCCACCTCTGGGACACCAGTAGAGATGGGTTTGCTCGTTGCTGGCAGAGACGTCGTGGCGGTGGATGCTACAGCGTGCAGAGTGATGGGCATAGACCCGACTGAAATCTACCACGTTAAGAGGGCTTACGAGAAGGGCTTCGGCGAAATGGACGAAGCGAGAATTAACGTGGTGGGTTCGAAGGTGGAGGAAGTTAGAAGGCGGTTTAGGAGAGGCTAAGAAATGCTTAAAAGAGCCTGCACTGCTACTGTCAGCGAAGGAGTGATAAGCGATGCCCACTCACGGTTCATTGTCGAAAGCAGGCAAAGTTCGTAGTCAGACCCCTAAGATACAGCCTACGCCCAAGAAGAGCTCCGTTCCCAGGATTCGGACGAGACGAAACTTTGAGAAACGCATAATTCTGCAGCGAAAAGCGGGTCAGAACTGGAGTCGATAAGGGTACTGCAAACTTTTTTACGGCATTCTTAGTATCCTTTGTCTATGCTCTACGCCGACCTAATTCTGACAAACGG
>CAZPDY010000192.1:0-3287 GCA_964585455.1 uncultured Candidatus Bathyarchaeia archaeon
CTTCGCCATTCACACTGGAGGCAACTTTCAAATCGCAATCGAAGAATACTACGACGGGTTCACTATCATTAAACTTATGAGCCCTGAAGGGACTGGTTGCGGAGTCACCGAATACTTCTTCACAATGGCCGGAGGCTGCACTCTGCTCTTCATTTCATCTCTATTCTTTATATTGAAAGAACTAATGGCTTCGAGGAGCGAAAGAAGGTAATATTCTACGATTAGCCATTCCAGAACCGTTATTTTTCCTTTCTCTGCTTCAAGATAGTTTTCAGTTTCGAGTCTGTTATGGCACCTATCTCGTGCAGAGTAGTCGCTGCCTCGCTTGCCTTCATCAGGTAATGCAGTTTTATGTTGTCTTTCGCTAGTTTCTCCCTGCCGCCTTCTTCTCTGTCGATCAAAACCACAGCATCGTCTATTACGCCCCCTTCTGCTCGAATCGCAGACGCCGCCTTTCGCAGCGATTTGCCCGACGTGATCAGGTCGTCGAGGACGAGTACCTTGTCGCCTGGAATCAGAATGCCCTCGATTCTGCGTTCTCTCCCGTGTTTTCGTTGCGATGGGCGGGAGTAGAGGAAGGCTTTGTTAAGGCTGTAGGCAACAACGGAAGCGAAGGGCATGCCCGCCGTGGGGATTCCCGCTATTCGCACGAAGTTTTGGGTTCCGACGTCGTTTTTGATTAGTTTGACGTAGAGGTCGCAGATTTTGTGGAAGGCGCCGGGGAAGCTGGGCACTATGCGGAGGTCGATGTAGTAGGGGCTTATCTTCCCGCTCGTGAGCTTGAACGTGCCGAACTTTAATGCGCCGATCTTGTAGAGGATATGGCAGAGCTGTCCTTTCATCGACTCTAAGTTGCTCATTTTTTCTTGTGCTCCTTTCCAACGATGTAAGCATTGCCCCGTTCAGCGATTAGGCATTTTACTTTGGGCATTTCTTTCGCCAACAATTCGCAGAACATCTTCAAGTCAGCCTTCGAAGCAGTGTGATAAGGCACCGCGACTTTGGGTTTGACGAGTTTAACGATTTCTATCCCCGTCCTTGGCGACGTGCCGGGTGCTATGCCCACAGTGCAGAAGGCGATGTCTGGCTTGTGTTCCTCATTTATGGTTTTCATCTCGGGGAAGGGTAGGCTGTCAGCCGTGTGGAAGATTCGAATATCGTCTTCGCTGGTGATCAGGAACGTTACTGGCGTGCTAGCGGGGCGGTGGTTACAGATTTCCGCCCTCACCGTTACGTCGCCTATTTTCGTTTCTGTTCCGGGTTTCATCTCTTGCAGCTTTTCTGCGGGCAGCGAGTTGCTGAGTCTTCTTGTTGACGTGGGGTCCGCGAGTATCTGACATTGAGTTTGTTCCTGAATCCTTCTCACTAAGGGTTCGTCCAAGTGGTCGTAGTGTTCGTGTGTGATGAGGAGGGCGTCGAGAGTTGCGAAGTCTTTTGTGTTCACGTCGACAGGGTCTATCAAGAGTGTTCTGGATGGCGTTCTTATCGCGACGCCCGCGTAGTTGTTGAACCATTTAAAGGCTATCTCGTTCTTCTTGGGAACGGTTTTTTCCATGGACATGAGACATTCCAGATAAGTTGTATGGTGTTTTTGGGTTAAAGAATTTATGCTGACGCTTTCAGCAGAGTCCTGCAACCATTTGGTAGGTTTTGCAGATCGCTATTTCCTCGTCTGGGGGGAGCGTTTTGTCTTTTATTTCGATTTTCTTCTGGGAGCATTCGCCGTCTACCCAGTGTTTACAGTCTCTTCGTTCACAAACAACCTTGGTCATTCAGCTCACCTTTCCTGCGCTATTTTTTCTTTTTCAGCTATTTAGCTCTATTTGAGAACCTTCGCTCCAGCAAGGCTCTTGAAAAAGCTTTCGAAAGCGGTCTTCGATACGCTTAAAAGGGAAAAACCGTCAACTGTTCCTTCACTCGGAGTGCCTTTTGATGGTAGACGTTTGGCTTCCCTACGACAAAACAGACGTTTGCGCACGCATCCCGACGCGAAACTTCCTCGGAACCATCGAACCCAAGGAAAAACCCGGCGTGCCCGATTCGAGGGCGGAGGTTCTGCGAGCGCTGAACGAACCCATCGGCTCGAAGCCACTGAACGAGATAGTGAAGTCGGGCAGTAAGGTTGCGATGGTCGTCGACGACGTCACCCGTCCTGCCCCCAGCAAGGTAATGGTTCCTCCCCTCCTCGAAAGACTAAACGAACTCGGCGTTAGCGACAGAGACATAACGATAATCTTCGGCTGCGGCACACACAGAGCCGTTAAGCCCGAGGAAGCTAAGGAACTCTTGGGCGTGGAAGTGGTTAACCGCGTCAAAACCATCAGCCACGACTGCCACGCTAAGGACCTTGTTTACATGGGCACGACCAAGAAGCATGGGACGAAGGTTTTTGTGAACAAAGTTTTCGCAGAAGCAGACGTCCGAATCTTAACGGGCGACGTCGAGATGCACTATTATGCGGGCTTCGGCGGCGGCAGAAAAAGCGTTCTACCAGCGGTCAGCGGCGCCGAGACGATTCAACACAACCATGCCTTGACTTTGCACCCTGAAGCCAGGACCAGCATTCTAGAGGGAAACCCAGTTCATGAGGACATGGTTGAGGCAGCGAGGCTCGCTAAGGTAGATTTCATTCTGAACGTTGTGACGAACAGCAAAGGTGAGATTGCGCGAGCTTTTGCGGGAGATTTAGAGCAGGCTTTCCATGAGGGTGTGAAGCTGGTTGAGGAAATGTACAAAGTGCCAATCGAGCGCCGCGCAGACATAGTGGTCGTCAGTCCTGGGGGGTATCCCGCTGACATCAACCTCTACCAAGCATACAAAGCCGTCGACAACGCCTTGGACAGTGTCAAGCGTGGCGGTGTCGTCGTCTTGGTCGCTGAGTGCCCAGAAGGTTACGGGAACGAGATGTTTTATGAGTGGATGGTGAAATTCAAGGATTTGAAGTCGGTGGAGAAGGAAATCAAGAGACATTTTGACCTCGGGGGCTTCAAGGCTTATCGTCTGTCGAAGGCTTTAGAGAAAGCGCAGATTATTCTCGTCTCAACGATGCCCGACTATTATGCGGTCAACGTGTTTAGGCTTCGAACTGCGAGGGCTCTGAATGACGCTCTGGAAGACGCCTTCGAGTTGGCTGGCAAGGACGCAAAAGTCTGGGCGATTCCCCACGGTCACGTGACTCTACCGATAGTGAAAACCGAGCCCGTGCCATCCTAGACTAATGAGAGGATTAGTGGCATCTACCCGTTATCATTTTATTCTCAGTTTTTCGATTTCAGTCTCCTCTAGAG
>CAZPDY010000193.1:0-3251 GCA_964585455.1 uncultured Candidatus Bathyarchaeia archaeon
ATCGAAGACTTCGGGCATCAGATGTTCTGGGGCTATGTTGTGTTGTTTGATGTGTTTGTTTATGGTGTAGAACGCCATGTAGATGGTGGAGTCGCTCAGGGTTTCTATTATCCATTCCTCGTTCCAAGGCAGGGGTGTGCCTAAGCCGCTCTTGCGGGCGCACGGCCAATCCTTCAGCCAGTCGATAATGCTGAGGAACCAGGGGATGGCGGTTTCGGGGTGGATGGATGCCTTGCTGAGGGCTTCTTTAGTCTTGTCCTTCCACGCTGAGTCGCTGTATTTTAGGAACCATTGTTCCTCCAGCGTTTTTACGATGCAGGGTGTCATGCACCTGCAGATGACGGGTTGGGGCAAGTCGTACATGGTGTCTGCGATGTTTTTCTTCTTCAAGTCGTTGATTAGTGTCTCTTTGACTTCTCGAACCGTCTTTCCAGCGTACTCTCCGCAGTTTTCTTTCAAGACTCCGCTGTGGAATTCCTTCTTGTAGAGCAGCTTTGTGACTTCTTCTGCTTTCGGGTCGCATTGGTCTTTTACGCCAAGCTGGTCTACGACTTCGATGGCTGGGTATTCGTCGAATCCTTCGACACGAATCATGGAAATTGGTTTAATGTTCTTCACCATTTCAGGCTGGATGCCGAATTCCTTCAGAAAAGCGGGGGTTTGCTGTAAATCCTTCAACGCCAACCAGTCGACTGGGGCGTGGGCTGGAACGCTGTAGACTACTCCAGTGGCGTGTTCTGCGTTGACGAACAACGCTGGCAGGATGGGTAGCTGTTTTCCAATCAGGGGGTTTGTGACGTTTTTTCCCACAAGTTCCTTTCCCTTGAAATGGCTAGTTATGGTGATTTTTCGTTTCTGCTCCCACAACTTGCTTGCGGCCACTTCACTGATTATCCACTTTTCCCCATCCACCCTTGCCTCCACGTAGTCGGCGTTCGGGTTCAGCCAAATGTTCGTTACTCCGTAGATAGTCTCGGGTCTGAAGGTGGCGGCTGGCAGGTAGGCTTCTCCGTAGGCGAACTTCATCAGCGTGAATTCTTCGGGCGCAACGCCTTCGCCTTCTTGACGGTCGTGGTCGCCCGTCGGGCTCTCGCAGTGGGGACACCAGACCACTGGGTGGGTTCCTTTTACGACGTAGCCTTTTTCTTGTAGGCTCTTGTATTGCCACTCGATGAACTTGCTGAACAGGGGCGAGGTTGTGTGGAACTCTCTTCTCCAGTCGATGGAGAACCCTGCACGTTTCACTGTGTTCCTGTTTTCGTTAGTGTAATACGAAGCCATGTAAACCGGGTCGACGAATTTTTTCAGCTCTTGCTCTGAGACGCCGTCGACTTCTCGCAGTGCCTTGATGAATTCTTCGTCGCCCAGCTTCACGCGTTCGCTCGCGCCAGCTATGGTTTGTCCAGTCCAGTGCCACGCCCATGGAAACAAAACGTTATAGCCCTGCATGCGCTTGAACCTGGCGTAGGCGTCCACTCGCGTTGCCGTGAAGGCGTGTCCGACGTGGACTGGTCCGTTGGCGTATGAGTATGGGAAGGTTACGAAGCATTTCTTCCGCTCGGGGTCTGGGTCTGATTCGAAGATCTTGGCTTGTTGCCAGGCTTTTTGCCATTTGGCTTCGATTCGGTGTAAAAGTTCCATGAAAGCTTCTGGATTAGGTTGGGCGGTATAAAAGGTTTTGTCAGCGTCTATTGAGGTGTTGATCCCTCATGTTTGGCACCAACTACATCATCTGTGCGTTGAAGCTTTTATCTATTTCGTCTTCTTCCTCGACTGTTTTCTTAATGTTTCTTCTGCTTTTCGTATTGCTTCTTCGAGTTTGTTGATTTTGGCTCCGCCGCCTTGGGCGAATTCTGGTCTGCCGCTGCCTCCGCCGCCTAGTATTTTTGCTGCCTCGTTTGCGATTTCTCGTGCATCCACACCTTTCTTGATTGCCGTTTTTCCAGCCATCACCACGATACGAGCAGTTTTTTCTTCCTTTCCATAAAACAGAGCTACAGCGTCAGCTTCTTTCTCTGTTAGTTTGCTCGCTGTTTTTATCATGCGGTCAACGTTCAAGGGCTCGAATTCTTGCATTACAAGTTTTACGTCGCCGACTTCTTTGGTTATGGCTGTTTGTTCTAACCCTTTTCCGCTTTCGAGCGCTGCAAGCTCTTCGACGAGGCGTTTATTCTCATTGCGGGCGTCTCTCCGCTCTTTTAGGAGGCGTTGAGTGGTGGGCAAGAGTTTTTCTAATGGCGAGTCTAGTGTTTCGGATAGTTTCTGAAGCATTCTTTCCTTTTCTTGGCTGGCTTCGACTGCGTAACGTCCTGTGCTGTAGACTATTCGCTCTACGCCGTCTTGGATTCGTTCTGTGTGAAGGATTTTGATGAACCCGACTTCGCCCGTGTTCCTCACGTGTGTTCCAGCGCATGCTTCGACTTCCCATTCACCCGCCTTGACGACGCGGATTTCTCTTCCTGGCACCGCGCCACCTTGGTAGAGTCTGAAGCCATACTTTGCCTCAGCCTCGTCCCGTAGTAGCCATTGGGTTTCGACTGGAATCATGCCGATTACCGCTTGGTTTGCCAAGAGCTCGATTTTGTTTACCTCTTCAGGCGTTAGCCTCTGATAGTGGGTTATGTCCAGCCTTGACTGTTCGACGTTTTTCTGCGTGCCCGTCTGCCAGACATGCTGACCCAGAACTCTTCTAGCAGCCCCCATGACAAGATGAGTTGCAGTGTGGGCTCGCATGAGGTAGCTTCGCATCTCCCAGTCAATCCGCCCCGTAACTTTGTCGCCCTCCTTTGGAACAGCACCCCTCAAGACGTGGACGATAACTCTCCCGACTTTCTGAACATCCACGACCTCGGCTTTCTTTCCACCAGACTCCAAGAAGCCTTTGTCCGCTGGTTGTCCTCCGCCCTCTGGGTAGAAAATCGTCTCCTTCAGAATCACTTGGTTGTTGTCTAAGACCCGCAGCACTCTGGATTCGAAACTGGCTTTGTATGCGTTTTCGTAGTAGAGCATGCGGGTTTCAGCCAAGTCCTCGACGAGACTGAGCCTTGGGTCGACGGTCTTCTCTTTCGGAGGTGCTTGAAGGTGGCGTTCAGCAACCATCTTGTAAAAATCTTCCGGAGCCTCTACCCCTATGCCTTTCTTAGAGGCGCTTTCACGCACCGCCTCTGGTGGAAGCCCATGAGAATCGTAGAGTTCAATGAGAGTTTCGGCGGGAATCTGCCGTTTTCCCTTCGCCTTCAGCTCTTGCACGA
>CAZPDY010000194.1:0-3224 GCA_964585455.1 uncultured Candidatus Bathyarchaeia archaeon
CTGGCGAGAAACCTCAACTCACAATCCAGAGAGCTCAAGCGTTTTTTACCTCTTGCACGTTCTTACGTTCCACTTGGACTTAGCTTTTTTGATACAACGCCTCGTTGCTAGCTACCAAATGTTTGCAAACATCAATAACCTGTATGCCACTCCACCAACAACAATAGCAAACACTACTTTGAAGACCGTGATTGCGAACGCTTTCTTCCACCCAAGTTCCTTAACCAACGCGCCTATGGTTGAGATGCAGGGAATGTAGAGCATCGCGACCAGCGTGAAGACAACCATCTGTATCGGTTCGAGAACTGCGGCAAAGTTCGTCGTGCCCAGCAAGGTTGCCAGCATTATCAGGGTCAATTCCTTCCTCAAGACCCCGAAAATCAGAGTTATCCCAGTGATGGCGGGCAAGCCGAGCCACACGACAGTTACGGGACTGAGAGTCGCTGCTAAAGGCTCAAGTAAACCTAGGAGACTTGCTAGCTTGATGGCAAAACTGCCCATTATTATGAGGGGAAACGCCATCTTGATAAACTCCTTCAACCTAAACCACATCTGCTTCGCAACCGTTCCGGCGTGAGGGACTTTGTAGTCGTGCATCTCCATGATTAAACCCGTTGGCTCGCCGGGAAAAGCCTTGAACGCTATCCTCCCGAGAACGAATATAATAGCCAAGTCAACCCCATACAACAGCAGTGCCCACTGTGCACCCACGAAAGCACCTACGAGGCCGAAGATGATGACTGAGGTCGCGGCGCAGGGTACTAGGGTGACCACGAAGACGGCGATTAGCCTCTCCCTCTGGGTTTCCATTATTCTGCATCCCAGACAAGCTGGAACGTTGCAGCCGAAGCCCAGCATCATAGGGATGAACGCTTTCCCGTGCAAGCCTATTTTGTGCATTATGTTGTCCATCAGGAACGCGATTCTGCTTAGATAGCCCGAATCTTCGAGGAAGTAGAGGGCTAGGTAGAAGGGGGCGAGATAGGGCAGTGCGATGGTAATTCCCGCGATGAGTCCTTCTGCGAGGCCTCCCCACACGAGTTCTCCAACGATTCCAGTTCCCAGCACGCTGTGAAAAAGTGGTCTTAAGCCGTAGAGCGAGTCGCTCAGCAGAGCTGACGTGTAGCCTCCGAAGGAGAAAATCGCGAAGAAGACGGAGAGGATCGTCGCAGCCATTATTGGATAGCCCAGAACCCTGTGGGTCGTTAGAGCATGCAGTTTCTCCCTCAATGGAGGTTTCATGGGTGTTACAATCTGCTGCACTTCTCGGGCGATGCAGCCGGCAATCTCGTATCGCGCGGAGGTTATCACGGTGGAGCAGGAGTGTCCATGAATGTTCTCAATCTGTGCTGCGAGTCTCTTCGCTGCTGTGAGGGTTTTGGGGTCTATCTGGCGGATTCTGCTCTCAACTTGCTCGTCTCCTTCCAGAAGCTTTATCGCAACCCACCTGGCGGGGTAGGGGAGGTTGAGTCTCTCGACTGCTTCGCTTAGTTGTCGAATCTGTTCTTCAATCTCTTCTCCATACCTAACCTTCGAGGGCGTGGCAGCTTTCTTTTCGATGAGGTCGACGGAGGTCTGGAGTAGCTCGTATATGCCGGTTTGATTGGGCGCCACGGTGGGAACGACAGGAACGCCCAAGATTTCTTCCAGTTTTTCGTGGTCGATTCTTATGCCCTTCTTCTTCGCCATGTCCATCTGGTTCAACGCTACGATCATGGGGGTTTCGAGTTCCATCAGTTGGAGTGTGAAGAACAGGTTTCTTTCGAGGACCGAGGCGTCGACGACGTTGACTACTAAGTCTGGGTTTTCGACTGCGATGTATTCTCTGGAGATTAGTTCTTCTATGGAGAAGGTGGACAGGGAGTAGATTCCGGGGAGGTCGACGACGTCTATGGTGTATCCCTTGAAGTGGAGTGTTCCTTCTGCTTTTTCAATGGTTTTTCCAGGCCAGTTTCCGATGTGTTGGTGCATGCCCGTTAGGTGGTTGAATATTACAGATTTTCCGACGTTGGCGTTGCCTGCGAGGGCTATGACCACGTGTTTTTTGGTCACTTTTCTACTCTCACTAAGATTCTCTCTGCCATCCCTCTTCCTATTGCCAGCCTGAAGCCTCTCACTTGGAGTTCGACGGGTCCGTGGAAGGGGGCGGATTTGACCACGGTTACTCTGGTTCCTGGGGTGAGACCCATGTCCTCCAGTCTTTTCTGGAATCTCCACATGTGGCGTTGGTGGTGTCCGTGGTGGGGGTTAAGCGATGTGCTGATGGTAATTATGGTTCCGCTTTCGCCGTCTTTGAGTTGTGTTAAGGGGAGTTCCAGTTTTGTCATGCCTCTGCTGTTTTGGGTCACGTGTATATGTGGAAGGCTTATAAATAAGGATTTAGTTTAATATAACATTGTTAGGCTTGTCTAACAGTTTGGCAGGAGCAGCAAGGAGTGGAAGCGCATAAGACGGTTAAGTTGAGTGAGAGTGAAGAGGGTTATGTGGAGACGATTCACAGCCTCATCGAGGAACGTGGGTATGCGAGAGTTTCAGATATAGCTGCTGCTCTGGGCGTGAAGCCTCCGAGTGTGACCAGCATGGTTAGGAGGTTGGACGAGCAGAAGTTCGTTGATTACACGCGGTACAGGGGTGTTGTGTTGACTCGGAAGGGGAGGCAGCTTGCGGAGGCATTGGGGAAGCGTCATCGCGCGTTGAAGGCGTTTTTGGTCATGATTGGGGTGAGCGAGGAGAACGCTGAGAGGGATGCGTGTGAGATTGAGCATAAGATGAATCGTGAGACTGTGGAGAAATTGGCGAAGTTTGTGGAGTTTGTACACTCAGCCCCGAAGCCTCCCATGTTCCTTAAGCATTTTAGGAGTTTTGAGGAGACGGGGAGACGCCCAGATTATTGTAAGTCGAATAAGACAAAGTAAACAGGCTGTGGCTGCTCTTTATCCTCTCACTCTTTCCCAGCCAGCGGCTGCTTGAGTTCCGTCGAGGTTTTCTGAGAATATTCGCCTTTCTTTAACTCCGCAGCGTAGGCATTCCCTTTCGGTGAGCACGTCTCTTCGTCTTTCGGTCTTGGTTCCCGGGATTAAGCCGGGTTCTTTCCAGACGATTGTTACGCGTTCTCCGTAGTTTCGCCACTTGTGCAAGCCCAGTCTGCAGAGGAATGGGCGGGGAGGAAGAGGGGGACGGGGCGGCATAGTGATGTTCCTTTGACTTACATACGTTTTACGGGT
>CAZPDY010000195.1:0-3215 GCA_964585455.1 uncultured Candidatus Bathyarchaeia archaeon
ACCCAGCAACCCCCCAACCAGCAGGGTAACCACAATTACCGCTGCAGTCAGAGTCGTCGTAAAACGGGTTGATTTTGACGTTTGATCAGCTTCCATTTTTGCCCACCCCTCCATGTGTTCATATTCTTTTCTTGCAAGAGGGGCATCTCTCATCATCGGGCTGAATCTTGCTGCCGCAGTAGGGGCATATCTGTTTCTTCTTCACCAGATGAAGCCCCCGTCTTTCCTTCGTGATTCGTCCATCGTTGAGAAAGAGAATCCTCTCGGTGTACGAAGCCACGTGTCCGTCATGCGTTACCATTATAATAGTGGTTCCTTGATTGATGTTTAACCTACCGAGTAACCTAACGATTTCATACTTGTTCTGCGTATCCAAGTTTCCCGTGGGCTCGTCTGCCAATACTATGGCAGGGTCATTTGCCAGCGCTCTTGCAATAGCCACCCTCTGTTGCTCTCCTGCACTCAACCGGCGAGGTCTGTGCTCCTCCCTTCCCGACAAACCAACCATTTTTAACAGCTCGCGGGCTCTTGCTTTTCTTTCTTCTTTCGATTTCTTCGTGCATTCCATGGGAAGCTCCACGTTCTCGGCAGCGCTTAGATACGGTAACAGGTTAAAGGTCTGAAAGACAAAACCGATTCCGTCTCTTCTTATCCGGTAGAGCTCTTTTTCATGCAGTTTTGTGACGTCTGTTTCATTCAGAGTCAGCGTTCCTCCAGTCGGTGTGTCGAGGCAGCCCAAAACATTCAGAAGCGTAGTCTTACCTGAACCCGAAGGACCCATAATCGCGATAAACTCGCCCTTGTTCACTTGAAGGTTCACTCCCGAGAGGGCGGTGACCTTGCGTTTTCCCATAGCATAAACCTTGGTCAATTTCTCTGTCTTCAGAATACACTCACTCATACCTCATCGCCTCCGCGGGTCTCGTTTTCGCCGCCCTCCAAGCGGGGTACAAGCTGCCTAACGCCCCGAGCAGCACAGCTACACCAAACGCCAACAGTAAAAGTTCTGGGCTTAGCGAAACAGTAGCAGAAGCTGAACCAGGTGTTCCGAGGTTCGTAGGTGCGAAACCTTGAGAGCGGCTTGGTTGTGAACTGCCAAACAAGCTTACGCTGGGTAATAAGACAGATGTTAGAAAGGGTGCTCCGAGGCTCGCTATCGCGACACCAGCTGCTCCTGCCGTAAGGCTTATCAGCATTCCTTCGAGCATGAATTGACTCATAACGTTCCAGTTGCTGAAGCCTATCGCTTTAAGCGTGCCAATCTCCTTCGTCCTCTCCCGGACGGTGTACAGCATCACAAACAGGACGATGAGGCTTGTAGCGGCAACCGCGACAACTATTATCTCGGTTGCAACCGTCTGTGTTTGGGCGAGAGTTAATTCAGCGTTGTTCAACGTTTCCTCATACATTTCTTGCATGTTCTCGATGTTCTCCAAACGATCTTTGTACGTTGTGACGGAAAGGTCTGAGTACGCTGCTTCTATCACTTCGGCCATTCCATCCACGTAGGAAACATCCACAGCATACACGTCAACCCTACTTACGTTTCCTGTATTGCCAGTTATCGTCTGAGCGTCAGAAATGTTCAGGTGCACGGTTCTTGTTTCCATGCGACCCCCACTTGGCGATTCATAAATCCCCACGACTTTGAAGGTCTCCCCGTAGACCTTAACCTCGTCGCCCACAGCTACTCCAAAGTAGTCTGCAAAATTTGAGCTAGCTAGGATGACTCCACTGTCTCCCTCGCCCAGAGACCTTCCTTCTTTTATGTTTGTCGGCAGTATAGAGTAATTTTCGATGAAAGAGGAGTTTAGGGGAACGCCCGTAATCGTGTAGACAGGTCTGGAAATCGTGAAGTTTCTTCCACCTGGGCCACTAATGGTTTCCGTAGTCGTTTCCTCGGACGACGTCTCGAAAAACGGCACAACGTCCTTAACGCCTTCGATAGAACGGATTTCATCGACAACGGTTTCATTCACGAAGATTTCTTCATGTTGTCCTGAGATAGGGGTGGGTCCCGAGGGCATTCCTGGGAACATGCCTTGTCCAGTCGAAGCGCTAACTTCTATCAACGTAGATGTCTTGTTGATTTCCTCCTGCATGCGAGTCATCGTGCTGTTAAAGCTCTCGGTTATCGTCTGCGTAGCTTCTTGATTTGCTAGAATACCTGCGGGGATAGAAATCATAACCGCCATTGAGAATCCTAAAGCGATGATCACCAAAAACGCCCTCATCTTTCTCCTCGAAACGTTCCTCAAGGCTCTCGTCAGGACGCCCAAATCTTCACGCTCTTCAAACTGTTCTAGGTTTGACCAGAGACTTCGCGAGCTATTAAAGAGTTTTTCAGAATTAGACCAAAATCGTCCATAGGGGGTAGCGTAAAACAACCATAGATATGCACAGAAACACCATAAAAAGAAGGAATAGAAATATGCTTTCGATTTTGCACCAAAAAAAGAGGGGAGTTATTGTTGTTGTCTTACAGTAGTGTGGCTTAGCTCTATGCTCTGCAGGGCGTGTTAGGACTTTTCGATCACAGTTCTTGTCAATATTACTATCTCTGTCACTCTTTGTTCTTCCATGTCCACCCACACGGACGCGTAGCCCGTGGTATCCTTCACGAGCAGAACGACTGAGCTCGTTGCTTTGGTCACAACAGTTCCATCCGCTTCAACCACGGTCTTGATAATCGGTCTTACTCCCGTGATGTTATAACCGTCGTTTAGGAGGTTCTGTACGTCCTCGTCGCTTTTCGTCATGTTAATCGCGTTCTCTTCGAACTCTTCGCTTACCTCGATAAGCCCGAAGCATCCTGGTCCACGTGGTCCATGTTGCCCTCCATGCTCGCATCCGTACGCTCTAGCCATCATTCCCTCATCAACCCACCCTGCAAACCCGTCGTGGGTTTCTTCTCCATTGTCTGCTGCGAACGCTGTGTAAGCGATGCCACTCATGACTGCTGCCACGGCCATTGCCGTCAAGATGATTGCAATCTTCCTTTTGTCTATGCTCATCACATCCTTCCAAGTTGTAGACGTGTTCTCGCACGCCTCATACTCGTTCGGGCGTTGGCAGTTACTAAAGGGTTTTTCAGAATTATACCCAATTTCTTTCCAATTTTAGGGAACTGGTGAGAACGTGTTAAATGCCCCTATTCATGCTCGCTTCACGTGCTTTAGCCGCTCGGGTGTTGGAGGGGGGCTAAACCGAGGGAG
>CAZPDY010000196.1:0-3209 GCA_964585455.1 uncultured Candidatus Bathyarchaeia archaeon
GCAAAAACGGTGACCCCGCTGCAGAATTGAAAGAACTGACACCTAAAAACCCTGAATTCATCTACAACGAGCTCTTAGATTATGTTAAGAGGCTTTACCACAAAGCAGGGTTGGTTCACGGCGACATAAGCGAATACAACGTGATGGTGTGGAGGGGCAAACCCGTCCTCTTCGACATGGCACAAGCCGTGCTCGTTTCGCATCCCATGGCAACCACCTTCCTCAAACGAGACTTGGAGAACCTCCACAGATACTTCAAGAAGCTGGGAGTGAAAGTATTATCAACCGACGAGATGTACAGGAAGGTAACTGAGAATGGCGAGACCTAACACCCTAGTAAAGATTCCTAAAAACCGAATAGGTGCCCTCATCGGTCCAAACGCCTCCACAAAAGAGCTCATTGAAAAAAAACTGGGAGTGCAGCTCGAAGTCGACAGCGAAAGCGGCGACGTTAACATAATCCTTTCCCCAGAAAACACTGACCCTTCCATGCTTTTCAGGGCGAAAGAAGCAGTTTCAGCCATCGGCAGGGGCTTTTCTCCAGAAAAAACTAGAAGGCTTCTTGACGATGAAGAGGCTGTTTTGATAATTGTTGATTTGAGGGAGTTTGTTGGAAAGTCCGAGTCCGATATTAAGCGGCTGAGTGGAAGAGTGATAGGCAAAGAGGGAAAGACTAGACAGCTTATCGAGGAATTGACAGACGCCTACGTGTCCATTTTTGGTCACACGATTAGCATCATTGGCTCCATAGAAGAAGCCGAAATCGCTCGACAAGCCGTTGAAATGTTCATTCGCGGACGTTTGCACGCTTCGGTGTACCGGTTTCTGCATGCTAAGAGGAGGGAGTTGAAGAAAAAAAAGATGGAATTATGGAAGAAGCCTTACGAGAAAGCTGGAAGAAGCCCTAACTGACCGTGGAAAACAGCATCTCTGCAGTAAAAAGATATAATTTCTACGTACACAACATATACCCCTCAACAATCTAAGGGATGGAAGAAACGGGATGGTAAGCCAAACATTCGAAGAGATTAGCCCAGCCGACTTCTTCTACCGTAACCGCGACATAGCTGGCTTCACCAACCCGTCTCGCGCTATATTCGCCTCAATAAGAGAGCTAGTAGAGAATTCTCTTGATGCTGCGGAATTCGCGGAAGTTCCCCCCGACATTTATGTTCGCCTGACCTTTGGCGGCGAAGGCGGACCAGAGTCGGGAATATACAAGCTAAGAGTAGAAGACAACGGCTCAGGAATCACTTCACGCCATATTCCTTCGGCTTTTGGCCAAGTGCTCTTCGGTTCAAAGTACAAGCTGAAACAGTCTCGGGGAACCTTCGGATTGGGAGGCACGATGGCAGTTCTCTACGGGCAGATTACCACTCACAAACCAGCCTACATAATCTCCAGCACAGGCTCCACAAAAGTTTACGTGTATAGAATAATGATTGACATTCAAAGAAACAGGCCCATAATTCTGGAGCGCAAGGTTTTAATCAACAAGGAACTATGGCATGGAACCATAGTTGAGTTTACACTTGAGGGTGATTATCTCCGCGCCATGCCAAAAATCTTGGAATACCTAAAGCAGACGGCGCTGGTGAACCCTTACGCTAACATTACTTTTGTCGACCCAAAGGGACGCTTGTACAGATTTACACGTGCGACGACGAAAATGCCCACCCCGCCTAAAGAGACACTGCCTCACCCTTACGGAGTGGACGTTGAGACGGTTAAGCGACTAATACAAGTGACGCCGCATCGAGACATGGTTAGCTTCATGAGAAGCCACTTTCACCGTGTTAGCGAGAACATAGCTCACAAATTCCTAGAATTCGCGGCAATTCCTAAGGTAAAAAACCCAAGAAAACTTGGACCCGAAGAAATCGTGAAACTCGTGCAAACGATGAAGCGTTTCGAAGAGTTTCGCCCGCCAAGCGCTAGTTGTCTATCTCCTCTTGGAGAAGATTTGCTAAAGGCGGGAATCTTGAAGGAGTTAAAACCCGAGTTCATAGCGGTCAGTCAGCGCAAGCCTTCCACTTACGCAGGTCACCCGTTCATCGTGGAAGCGGCGATAGCTTACGGGGGAGAGATTCCGAAGAAAAGTGATTTTGTCCTCTACCGCTTTGCCAATCGGATTCCTCTACTCTACGACGAAGCCAGCGACGTTTCATACAACGTTGTCAAATCCATGAATTGGCGAAGGTACAGAGTCTCGCCCGACATGCCCATAGCCATTCTCATCCACATCTGCAGCACCAAAATCCCCTACAAAACCGTAGGCAAAGAATTCATCGCTGACAGACCCGAGGTCAAGAAGGAAATCTTAAACGGTGTACGAGAAGCGGCGCGAGACCTTCAACGGTTTCTGTCAAGACAAGAACACGTGGAAAAAGAGAAGAAACGCCTAGGCGTTTTTGCCAAATACTTACCGAAAATCGCCAAGTTTTCCACGGAACTTGCTGGCAAAGAGAAAGAACCTGACATTCAAAAATTAATAGAGAGCGTGAGTTTAGTTGGAGGAAAAGAAAAAGGAGAATAATGTTTCAGCGTTGGAAAAGAAGAAAGAAGCAGTCGAAGACTTGCAAGACTTTGGTGAGACACTATACCTCCAGATGGAGAAGGGCGAATTTCCATGGATTAAAATGCCCAGTCGCTCCATAGAGAACATCTACTACAACCCTGAGCTTCGCCAATACGCCTTGGGAGACAGAAAGGTCAAGCGGAGCACTCGAAACATTCGCCACATTCGTCCTTTCACGCAGCTTGTTTGGGCAGCGTTCTTCGCCCATCAACTCTCGACGCAACGCAAGACTTCAACTCTGAGAGATGTGTACTATTCAGCCCAAGCCTACCAGATGTCCTTCAAAGACCAAGCAGAATCAGACAACGTAATCACCGACTTGGAGACCGTTATAGCTCTCGCCAGAGAAGACTTTAACGTCTTCCCAGAAGAACGTTCAGCCATCTTCGGCGATCTGACAATCGAGTACACCGTGCCAGGCTATGAGGGAAAACAGATGAACCTGACGTCGCACCCCGACGGCTTGATGATAGGACCGGCTCTCACGTACAGCGAATTCGTGAAAACCAGCGCAGACAAAGTAATCGCCATCGAGAAAGGCGGCTTGTTCACTAGGTTTATCGAAGAAAACGTTCACAAAAAATACAACGCGCTACTTGTTTTGACGGCGGGGCAGGCACCACGGTCAACG
>CAZPDY010000197.1:0-3201 GCA_964585455.1 uncultured Candidatus Bathyarchaeia archaeon
GAACGATTGCAACTGAATATTGAAGCACCGTGTATAATATGCCTAGAACTGCAAACTCGCGCATTTTTTGCAGCCCTTGAAGGAAGCCTTGCGCCTGAAAGTAGAATATCTGAACTACAGCAGACATTGTGAGGAGTTGAAGAATAAGGACAGAGCAAGCGAAGACGTTAGAAAGTGTTTCAGCAAGGGCGAAGAGCACGACTGCAGTAATTAAAGACGTTATAGCAGAGACTTGAAGAATTCGAGTCACGACGGACTTTGCTTCTTCTCTCTCTCCCTCCGCAAGGTAATGTGCTATGTATCTGACAGCCGCAGCTTTGAGAGCGAGAAACCCTGCTGTAGAAGTCAGCGTTAGGATAAAGCTCAACATTGTGAACAAACCGAAATCTGACTCAATGAACAAAACTTGCCCTGTTAGTTCATTCGTGTGGAGAAGAAACCAAACATAGAGTACCCCAAGAGCCGCGTTTAAGAAGCCTTGAATGAAGACGAAGGTTGCCCCCCTCGCAACATCTGTTTGGGCGCTCACTCGTTCAGTCAATGATCCACCATCTTAACAGAGTAGAATGCCATTGACTGAATTTAAGTCACACGATAGGAATCGCGTTCGTTGGAGCACGCAGAGATTTCCCGTCTTCGGTCTACTAGCCAGGGGTTGTCTGCTTTAAAGAATTCGTCCTTAATTAGGGGGCGCCACCACCACTCGTTCTTCCGATACCAGTCGACTGTCTTCTCCAAGCCCTCAGCGAATGCAGACATTGGTCTCCATCCGATCTTCCTTATCTTTGTCGTTTCCAAAGAATATCGACGATCATGTCCAGGCCTGTCAGGAACTGATTTTATTAGGCTCTCAGGTTTTTCCAGCATCCTAAGAATGTTTCTCGCCACTTCGACGTTCATGTGTTCCTCTCCCGAAGCGATGTTGTATATCTCTCCAGCCACTCCTTCCTTAGCCACGAGGTCGATGGCTGCACAGTTGTCCGCAACATAGAGCCAGTCCCGTACCTGCTTTCCGTCACCATAAATGGGCAACGACTGGTCGTGGAGGGCACGCAAAACCAGCTTCGGAATAAGCTTTTCAGGATATTGGAACGGTCCATAGTTATTAGAGCTGCGAGTCACGACCACTCGGAGACCGTAAGTTTTGTGAAAAGCCAGGGTGATGTGATCGCCTGCGGCTTTGCTTGCGGAGTAGGGACTGGAAGGGTCAAGGATGTCGGTCTCTTTGAAAGACCCTGTTTTTATGCTGCCGTAGACTTCGTCCGTGGAAACCTGCACGAACCTTTCAATGTCGACCTTCCTCGCCGAGTCGAGGAGGATGTAGGTTCCGTAAGCATCGGTTAAAACGAAGGAGCCTGCCTCCACGACGCTTCTGTCCACGTGGGTTTCAGCCGCAAAATTTACCACTAAGTTGACTTTATCTTTCATCAACGATTCTACTATCTTTCTGTCTCGGATGTCTCCTTGCACGAACCTGTAGCGCGAATCGGTTTTAACGTCTTGCAGGTTTTCAAGTCTGCCCGCGTAGGTGAGCAGGTCAAGGTTGACTACCTCTACGTCGTCGTGGCACGTTAGCATGTGTCTTATGAAGTTGCTTCCGATGAAGCCAGCGCCGCCCGTTACGAGGACTCGCATCGTCGTCACCCGTGTTTTAGCCACGGGGCGAGCTTCCAATCATAGGGTATCTCCTTCGTGTCTGGTGGCAGCCGGTGTTCGTCTGGGTTCTTGTAGTCGTACAGGCCTGTGGGCACGTTCACGACTATGGTGACTTCTTCGCATATGTTCTTGAAGCCATGCCAAACTCTAGGTGGTATCTTAACGAGCGTCGGGTTTCTTTCGCCGATGACGAACTCGTTGACTTCTCCCTTGGTTTTCGAATTCTTTCTGCCGTCGCATAAGACCAGTTTAACCATTCCCTTGACGCAAGCTACGTTGTCCGTTTGTTTTTTATGCATGTGCCAAGCTTTCACCACTTGAGGATAGGCGGCAGTTACGTATGTTTGGGCGAATTTTTCGAATAATTCCCAGTCGCTTCTGAGAACTTCCATCAACCAGCCTCTCTCATCTGCGACCAGCTTAAGTTGCCGTGTGATTACTCCTTCAATCAGTTTTGACACCTCACAAAACTATTCTCGAGTATTCGCCTACAACGAGCCTATAGCCTTTTGGGCTTTTATTGTTTGTAGTCAACTTTGTGCCCGCACCCACGAGACTGTCAGTTATTCTTCCGTCGATGTTTACGTGGCAGTCGTCCATGATTATCGAGTTCTCTATCTCCCCTCTTTCGATTTTAACGTTGTTTCCAATGCTTGTGTAGGGACCTATGTAGACATGTTCGCCTATTGTTGCATTCTTGCCTATTACAGCTGGTCCTCTAATCAATGCCCCACTCTTGACAACCGTTCCTTTTCCTAGAGATACTCTCCCCTGGATGGACGATTTCTCTTCGACGTCTCCTTCTATTTTCTTCTTAAGGTCATCGAGCACGAGGCGGTTTGCCTCCAGTATATCTTCCATTGTACCAGTGTCCTTCCACCATCCTGTTACAAACTTGTATCCGACTTTATAGCCCGTATCCAACATGCCCTGCAACGCCTCGGTGATTTCCAGCTCTCCTCTCCAGGAAGGTTTCAAGCTTTTAATCACCTTGAAGATTTTGGGCGTGAGGAAGTAGATGCCTGTGAGTGCGTAGTTGCTGGGAGGTTCCTTGGGCTTCTCTACGAGTCTGACTAGTTTCCCTTTTTTGTCGAATTCAGCCACTCCGAACTGTCCGGGGTTCTCGACTTCGCAGAGGAGTATCATCGCGTCGTAGTCTGAATTCTTGAATTCTTTCACGAACTCCGCTATCTTGCCCTTCAGTAGGTTGTCGCCCAAGTACACTACGAAGGGGCTGTTGCCCACAAATCTCTCGGCTAAGCTGACTGCTTGAGCTATTCCGCCGGGTTTTTCTTGGTGAAGGTAGGTTGTTTCTACGCCGAATTCTTTGCCACCTTTGTAGTAAGCTTTGACTTTTTCTGGCAGGATGTCTCCGACGATAATGGCGATTTCCTCGATGCCCGAGTCCCTCAAGTCTTCTAAAACATACTGCGACATCGGTTTGTTTGCCACGGGAATCAGCTGTTTGGGACCGGTGTGCGTTAGCGGTCTAAGTCTTGTCCCATGTCCCCCGTGAAGAATGACCCCTTTCACCTTGTTTTTACC
>CAZPDY010000198.1:0-3201 GCA_964585455.1 uncultured Candidatus Bathyarchaeia archaeon
GGGAAGACGGGCATTGGAGCAGAAGGGAACCGCATCTTGATAGAAGACGTAGCCCGAGGATTGGGCGTCAAACACGTCAAAGTAGTCGACCCGTTCCAAGTCAAAGAAGCCAACAACATACTCAAAGAAGCCCTGAAGACCCAAGGACCATCGGTTGTGGTCTTCCGTGCACCATGCACGTTACTGGTCTTGAGGGAAAGACGGAAGAAGGGAATCAGAGTCGAGCCGATGAAGATTACGGGTGAATGCAACAACTGTATGGCATGCGTCAAGCTGACTGGCTGCCCGGCGCTCGTTCCGAAAGAGGGTAAACTGACGATTGACGAATCGCTCTGCACCTCATGCACTTTTTGCGCTGCAGTTTGTCCATACAAAGCAATCCAGGGAGGAGAGCAGCGATGAAAACCTGCAACATCGTGTTCGCGGGAGTCGGCGGACAGGGAATACTGTTGGTTGCAGAAATTCTAGGCACCGCGGCGGTTAAAGAGGGCTACAACGTGCGCGTGAGCGAGCTCCACGGCATGGCTCAACGGGGTGGCGCCGTCGTCTCCCACGTGCGCATAGGCGAAAGAGCACTTGCACCCACTGTTTTAGAAGGCACTGCAGATGTCATCGTCAGCTTCGAGCCCATGGAAGCTCTCCGCAACGTAAAGTTTGCCTCGCAAACAACAACGATGCTCGTGAACACTACGCCCTTCAAAATCAGCGGAACCGAATACCCGAACGTAAAGAAGATTCTGGAACAAGTCCGTGGCTTCACAGAAAAAATAATCACAATCGACGCAGAGGCTTTGGCTAAGAAAGCTGGCACGGCGATGGCTCAGAACATCGTGATGACGGGCGCAGTGGCGGCTACTGGAATTTTACCCGTGAAGTTGGAGACGTTGAAGGTAGTCTTGCGTGAGTTGGTGCCTGCGAAATACGTGGACACGAACATGAGAGCCTTTGAGCTGGGATACGAGGCAGTTGAACCCTCACGTCGTTCTAGGTAGGCGTCGGCGGCGACCACTCCATGAAGTTTGCATACGTGAAGGCGATTACGTCTCCTCTGCGAAGTATGTGTTTTGCGCACGAGTAGTTTGGAAGTATCCACTGCGAAGTTTCAGTGTTCCAGTACCAGTAGAACCAACCATGCGTAGAATTGTTTGCGACTCGGTTAATGGACGTCACTAGGATTCCGAGTTCTCCTCCATAGTCTGTGTAGTTTATCTCGTCAGTTATCGAGAACACCGCTGTGAACGCTGTCGCCCCCAGCGGAAGAACCGTGTTGTTGTACCAGGTTTTGGTTCCGTTGCCGTAGCCTAAGAGAATGTTAACTCTGAGAGAGGTTGCTTCGAGCATTACTGAGATGTTTTCCATGTTTTTGCTGAGTTGGTCGGCTAAGTCGTTGTAGGCGGCGACTTGGTCGATTAAATCACCGACTATGTCATTGTACCCGGCAAGCTGGTCAATCAACTCGTTAACTAGGTGGTTGTACGTTGCGAGTTGGTTGACTAGACTGTCGTATTCGCTTCGGTAGGTGCTGTACTGGACGAAGTAGTAAGCAGCAACGCTAGTGCCCAGAGTCGCCCAAACCAGCACGCCGAGGACTACATAGGTAAAGAGTCTCTTTCCCGATTCTTTCACCTCCGAAAACTTCCTGCAAGACCCTAGTAAGGGGAAAGAAGGCTACCAAGAAGACAAAGAAGTTCGACACCACGTGGACTAACGAAAAAATAGCCCCCGAAACCAACGCAGTGATAATCGCGGGCAGCAAGGGCACTCCGAGAAGCATGTACGATACCGCGACGCCGAAATTCGTGATAAGGTCATAGACAAGCGTGAGAAAAGCCCCTAACACGGCAGTTTCGCCACACGAGCCTAGAGTGTAAACGCCTTTCTTCGCTCGCCCGTAGAGTCCGCCGACAACGCCCACAAGAACCATCCCAGCCACTTGGAAGGGCAGCATCAGCCCCGCGAAACCCCAGGGTGACAGAAAACCGTTCACGAGCATCACGCTGGCGCCGAGCAACCCGCCCAAGACGACGCCGAAGAATGCGCCCACGAAGAAGACGAGCAGCGAAGTGAGTTCAACGTTTGGGGGTCGGGGGGTCAGCTGAATGGCTATGCAGAGGGCGGATAGTATTGTGAGCAACGCAAGGCGACGGGTCTGTGGCGAACCCATAAGGACTTGGTTGGATAATCCATCCATATAAAACTTTGCATCAAACATACCTAATAGGACGGTCTAGACTAGGCGCAGAGCAGACGCAAACACTGCTACGGCGTGTACTTGAAAGGATGCTTCGACCTGTCCTTATTCTCTATCACTTCATCCGCCGAGGGTCTACCCTCAACAGCCTTCCGAACAGCATGCCGCATAGCCTTGTAATTGTTGATGTACACTCGCTGCCTATCGACCGCAGAAGGATGCACGAACACGTTCGCGATAATGACCAAATCCTCAGCTGCACCCTTAGGAATGCTCCCATCCGCCAAACTATCCGCCACCGCTTTAGCCATGCCCGCCTGCGCAGGACCATAAACCATACTCGCCTGCCGCATGTTCTTAATCATCACGGTGGGAACCATCAACGTTACGGGCTTCACCAAGACGTTGGGCTCCAGAATAGCCACGAGAGGCTCGTGCCCGGGAGTCGGGTTCGCCTTCGCCCGAGCGTACGCCTCACCCACGGGACCAGCCTTCACTCCAATCATCAAGTCAATATGAGCCACCTCAGCGCCTTCTCCAGCCAGAGCCTCACCAACGCGAAGCTTAAAGTCCCGAATTACTTCTGGCGTTACGTGAACCGCTCTGAACCTCTCCTCCAGAACCTTCTCCTCAACCTCAAATTTAACGGGCTTTGCCTCTATCTTACCGATCTTCTCCAAATCCAGCCGCAGTTCCTCCCGAGCCTCGTAAGTGAGCTCCCCGCCCACGCTAAGGGGTAAACGGACAGGACCAACCTTAATGCCCATCATATTCAGAGCCTCCTTAGTCCCCACAGCACCGCTCGACGCCGTGATCCGCGCAATCTTCTGAACCTTGTACTGCAGCTCACGCGCTCTCTGTAAATCGCCCTTCTCCACGCTGTCGTAGATTTCGACCCACACGTCTGGAATGAAGTTGGCGCTCGCTAGGATCGCTCCACTTGCTCCAGCAGCCAAAGCCGCTACCACCACTTCGTCGTGACCGCACATCACATTGATTTTGTCGCGAAC
>CAZPDY010000199.1:0-3185 GCA_964585455.1 uncultured Candidatus Bathyarchaeia archaeon
GTATAAAAGGCGACGCACATGAGGAAAACACGTCCAGTAGTCACAAATTGTTACTATATTTTTTCTTCTAGAGCTGCGAAGAGTTTCCGCATCTGCTTAAATGTCTCCAAATACTCCAGCCCACGCTTCGTAATCTTGTACACCTTAGAATCGTCAACGTTCTCCTCTTGGACGAAGCCTCTGGAAGCGAGGAAAGCCAACGACTTCTTCGCCCTGTCAACTGGCAGGTTTGCGGCGTAGGAGGCTCTGGTCACCTTGCAAGCACCCCTCCTCGCGACGATGTCCAGCAAATCCGCGTATATCTCATAGCGTGTCCTTCGGTCTTCCAAAAACTCCACTTTCCATCAAACTCTTTACTCCCAGCCACTGAACCGCGGCGAATCCGATGAAGAATCGAAGCCACACGGTTAAAATCCTCGTGAGAACGGTGGCGGCTGCGCTGACGTCTAAGGGTATGCCGAAGAGACCGAAGAACGTCGTCATCAGAATGTCAGGTAGCCCCACCTCTGCTGGAACGCCTATGGGAATCGCCTTTATCAAAACCACCAGAGTATAAACAATCATAACCTTCAAAAATAGAACAGTTACGCTCGGCTCCAAATAGCCTATTGAAACAAAAACCAAGAAGACGATCGAGATGCTGGACAACCAGCCCAAGACGAAGAAGAACACAGGCAGAAGAAGCGTCGACGGCTTCGAACCAAAAGTCCTTATTGACCCATAAAAAGCTCTCAACGCGTCGATTACTCTTGTTTGGAAACGTTCCAGCTTGAAACGTCCCCTGGAAACGCGTTCTGCCAAACGCATCACGGCGTAAACCAACCGTTCGGTCCAGCTTTCTTTGACACAAACAGTCACCAGCAAGCCGAAGAAAACTGCACTCGCCACCGTCACGATCGTGAGGATTTGAAGCACCCAACCCGACACAGAATAATTGAAGGCAAGCAGTGCTAGAAAGCCTATGAAAAGAGTAGCAGTGGTCGCGATAACCGACAGCATTCGTTGACTGACGAGGGAGGCGACGACTTTTCCAGGGTTCACATTGGGTTCTTTCGACATGAGATAGGCCCGGGCTATCTCTCCGCTCACCGCTTCTGCTGGGATTAAGAGGTCGACGAAGACGCCAATCCACATGTACATGAAAATCCTCTTAAAAGGAACCCTAACTGCCAAGGGAAATAAGAGATACTGCCAACTCAAAGTGAAAAACAGGTTTTCAAAGATAAGCGTCAACACGGCTGAAGAGTAGATCAGCATGTTTGCGCGTTGAATTACGCCTATCATCTGCGGAATGTTGACGAACAGGACTAGGTAGAGGATAAAGACAAAAATGCCGACTAGAAGAAGGGGAACAGTTCGCAGCAAGATTCGACGTCTTTCACTCATTCAGAGACACCCAGCATATAGAATAGATGGCAAGCCAAACATTCCACTGCTTAATCCTACTAGTCATACGCTTTAAAAATCTGCCCTACTCCTTCCGAGCTTCCTGTCTAAACAAGCTTGTATGAAGCCATAATATTCTGGCTCTGGCTTTGTGGGACGACTCTTGAATTCTCCGTGGAATTGAGACGCAAAGAAGAAGAACCTTTCTGGAAGTTCCAGGATTTCCATTCTTCTGCCGTCCGCGCTTCTACCTGAGAAAATTAAGCCGTTCTTCTCCAACGTGGGTCTGTGTTCGGGGTTGACTTCGTACCTGTGGCGGTGGCGTTCATATATTTCTTCAGCCTTGTATAAGGAGTGGGCTATTGTTTCTTTGCCTACTATTATTTTGTGGGCACCCAGCCTCATCGTGGCTCCTTTCACCTCAACTCCATGCTGCTCTGGCATCAGGTCTATCACTGGGAAGGATGTGGATGGGTTGATTTCGGTGCTGTTGGCGCCTTCGAGTCCGCATACGTGTCTGGCAAACTCCACTACAGCAAGTTGGAAGCCGTAGCATATGCCCAAGAAGGGTATGTTACTCTCTCTTGCGAGCTGGATGGCGGCGATTTTGCCTTCAGTACCTCGCGGACCGAAGCCGTAGGGGACGAATATTCCATTATAGTTTTTGAGCATCGTAAGTTCTTCGGGGTGTTTTTCGAGTTTTTCAGCTTCCATGTAGTCTACGCACACTCTTGTTTTGCACTCTGCACCTGCATGTCTGAACGCTTCGTTCATGCTTACGTAGCTGTCTGTCAAGCCCGCATACTTGCCGACTAGAACGATTTTGATTTCGTGGCGTGGGTTCAAGACCGCGTTGACATAATTTTTCCAGTCATCCCATTGAGGCAGCTGTGCAGAGATGCAGAGGCGGTTCTGTATGAAATCCCCCATCCCCTGCTCATCCAGTATCAGTGGTACTTTGTAGATTGATTGGACATTGTAGGAGCAGAAGACGGCGTTTTCGGGTATGGTTCCGAAGAGAGCGATTTTCCGTCTAGCCTCATCGTCAATCATCTTCGTCGACCGCGCCACAATCGTGTCTGGCTGAATACCTATGCGGCGGAGTTCGTTCACGCTGTGTTGAAGTGGTTTGGTTTTCATCTCACTCGTCACGTCGAGTATCGGAACCAAGGCTACGTGGATGTACAGCGTGTTCTCATATCCCTCTTCCAAGCGCATCTGCCTGATGGCTTCGAGAAAGGGTAAGCCTTCAATGTCGCCCACAGTGCCCCCACATTCAGTCAACACCACGTCTACACCAAATTTTTTAGCTACGTTGCGGATTCGCCGCTTGATCTCGTCCGTGACGTGGGGCACTATCTGAACGCAGCGGCCAAGGTAGTCGCCTTTTCGCTCCTTCTCGATGACAGCCTTGTAGACCATACCCGTCGTGACGTTGTTATCCATGGTTAAGTTCAGGTCTAGGAACCTTTCGTACCAGCCCAAGGCGAGGTCTGTTTCCCCTCCGTCGTCCGTGACGTAGACTTCGCCGTGCATGTACGGGTTCATTGTGCCCGCGTCTACGTTCACGTAGGGGTCAACTTTGATGGCTGAGACCTTGACGCCTCTTGTTTGCAGCATCTTGCCTACCGAGGATGTGATGATGCCCTTACCTACTGAGGAGAGCACGCCGCCCGTTATGAAAACATACTTTACCAACTTGTGCGGCCTCGCAATAACAAGAGCATACGCAAAACTCAGCATTTAAACTCTTTGTGGCATGGAAAGCAAGCGTCAGCTTTTCTCGCCAACATCTGTTA
>CAZPDY010000200.1:0-3174 GCA_964585455.1 uncultured Candidatus Bathyarchaeia archaeon
GTTGCGCCCTTCTTCGCGTCGTTGACGTATTTGTGGTAGGCTTCCTGAGACATCACCATCACCACATCGGGCTCATCTACCTTCGGAAAATCTATTTCTTCGTCTGCTATGACCACTTCAGACCTGCAGCTGCCTCCTCGTGATTCGGGTCCGTAGGATTGAGTTTCCACAGCGTTCTTGCCGCTGTAGAGACATGCTGCCATAGCGGTTATCAAGCCCGACCGAATTATACCCTGTCCCCCGAAGCCGGCAAACCTAATCTCAATTCTCATTTGGCTTTCTCTCCTTTAAGCTTCTCTTGAAGTTTAGCGGTCATCTCTTGAAGAAGTCTTCCGTAGCTTGGCTTCTCTAGGTCGACGAATTCGCCCGTTATTATCTGGTCTCGTGTGATGTCTGCCTTTGCAGGGTCGTATCCATGCTGAACCTGGGACAAAAGTTTGTACCTTTTCATTATGTCAACTGGTGCTCCGAGTTTGTTGTAGCGTCCGTAGAGTTCTGGGCAAGGCGAGATGACTTCTATAAAAGAGAAGCCTTCCTTCTGCAGCGCCTTCTTCACCGAGTTCTTCAGCCGTCTCACCTGAAGAGTCGTCCACCTAGCAACGTACACGGCGCCAGACGCCGCAGCCAAGTGAACGAGGTTGAAGGGATGCTCGATATTCCCGTAAGGCGTAGTGGTGGTCCACGATTGCAGAGGCGTAGTCGGACCATACTGACCACCCGTCATCCCATAGTTGAAGTTGTTAGCGCAGATGACCTTGATGTCCATGTTCCTGCGGGCAGCGTGGATGAAGTGGTTTCCGCCGATTGCGAAGAGGTCGCCGTCGCCGCTGATGACTACTACCTGTAGCTCGGGGTTTGCCAGCTTCACTCCCGTAGCGAAGGCTAAGGCTCTGCCGTGAGTTGTGTGAAAAGAGTCAACGTTGACATACCCAGCTGCGCGACCGATGCATCCGATTCCTGAGACGACTACTAGCTTGTCTAAATCCAGCTGAAGCTCGTCGAGAGCCTCGAGAAAGCTGTTCAGCAGAATACCGTTTCCGCAGCCCTCACACCAGATGTGGGGCATTCTTTCCTGTCGCAGATACTTCGCCAGGGGATGCTGCATCATCAAATCCGCCTCAGTCACTCAAAGCCCTCCTTACAGCCTCGACGATTTCTGAGGGTCGATGGGGCTCTTCACCAAGCTTCGACAGGAGATAAACCGGAGTAGCCTTCGCCGCTCGCTCCACTTCCCGAACCAGCTGACCGTAATTCATCTCTGGAACGACTATGGCTTTAACTTGCTTAGCGATTCTAGCCACATGACTTTCTGGGAAGGGCCAGAGGGTGATTAAGCGTAGGAGACCAGCTTTTATTCCCTCAGCTCTGGCTTTGCGTACTGCGCTCAGGGCTGCGCGGGAAGCGATGCCGTAGGCTGTGACTGCCACTTCGGCGTCTTCGAGCATTACCTCTTCGACTTTTATTATTTTATCAGCGTTCTTGCGTATCTTGTCGCACAATCTTTGGACTAGCTTGGTCTGGTCTTCGATGCTAACCGTCTGCGGTACGCCTTTTTCGTCGTGCGTCAAACCCGTGGCGTGGAAGTGGTATCCTTCCCCGAAGCAAGCCATCGGAGGCACGAGGTTTTCGTCTGGCTCGAAGGGCTGATATTCGTTGGGCGGCAACTTGGGCTTATTGCGGTTAACGATGGTGATTTCTTCCAGCGGAGGAATTTTAACTCGCTCCCACATGTGACCGACGATTTCGTCAGCCAACAGTATGACTGGAACGCGGTAAGTTTCAGCTAAGTTGAAGGCTTCAACAGTTAAGTCGAACATCTCTTGGACTGACGAAGGCGTTAAGGCGATGATTTCATAGTCGCCATGAGAACCCCACTTCGCCTGCATCACGTCCTGCTGACCCGGCATCGTGGGTTGACCAGTGCTAGGACCGCCACGCATTATGTTCACAACGACGAGAGGCGCCTCAGTCATGACAGCTAACCCTATGTTCTCCTGCATGAGGCTGAAGCCTGGACCCGAAGTCGCAGTCATGGCTTTCTTGCAAGCGTAAGAGGCGCCGATGACAGCGGCGATTGAGGCGATTTCGTCTTCCATCTGAATGTAAACCCCTCCGACTTCGGGCAGTCTTCTCGCCATGCGCTCAGCGATTTCTGTGGCAGGTGTGATGGGGTAGCCGCCGAAGAAGCGACACCCCGCCACAATCGCGCCTTCAGCGCATGCAAGGTCGCCGCTCATGAAATGCGTTCCCGTAAGCACCACTCTACTCTTTTCTTCCATCGTTACAATCCTTCTTATCTTTCTTTTCGATGGTAAAAATGGCGAATTCTGGGCAGATGGCTGTACAGAAGCCGCACAGGGCACATTTGCTTTCATCCACTACTTTCGGCGGGTACGCACCCTTCTTGTTAATCTGGTCAGACTTCTCCAGCACTTTTTTAGGGCAGAACTCGATGCAGAAGCCACAGCCCTTGCACAAGTCGGGTATTATGTGGATTTCCGCCTTAGGAACCTTGATTTTTTCGGCGTCTAAGGGTTTTCTCCAAAGTTTTTGGGGCACCATCAATCCCATTCCTGCTCCTCTGCAAAAGCTTTCTTGGATTTTTCCACTCCCTCGGCTGTCAGTTTGTTTAGAGTTGTCTGCATTTCGCGTACTTTGGAGGCGACTCTCTCTCCTTCGGCTGCTGAAGCCCACAGAAGCTTCAGTCTTTCTTTGTCAACTCCCAGTCGCTCCATCTTCTTCCACAACCGCTCCACCCTCTTCTGCGTCTGATAGTTAGCGTTAATGTAGTGACAGTCTCCTGGATGGCAGCCTGCAACTAACACCGCGCCAGCGCCTCGGGCGAAAGCGTGCTCCACAAACTTAGGCGACACTCTTCCAGAGCACATGGTTCGGATTATGCGAACGTTCGGCGGGTACTGCATTCGGCTGACGCCAGCGAAGTCTGCTCCTGCGTAGGCGCACCAGTTGCAGCAGAACGCTATTATCTTCTTATCAGCGTCCTCCTCCGTCAAAGCATTGATTTGAGCCGTTATCTGGGCGTTCGTGAAATGACGCATGTGCAGAGCTTCAAATTGGCATTCGGCGCCGCAGGTGCCACATCCAGCGCATGCAGCCTCGACTACTTCGACAAGTTTCCGTTCCTTGTCTACCCGTATGGCGTTGTAGGGGCAG
>CAZPDY010000201.1:0-3171 GCA_964585455.1 uncultured Candidatus Bathyarchaeia archaeon
CTGTTCTGCCGAGCCGAAACCCTGCGATGTCTTCAACTTCGAGATAACAGTTGCTTGCAGCGATGCTAGCGTGAGTTCTGCCCAACCTGAAACCCCGAGAGAGTTAGCCACGGAAAAAGCAGAAGAACTGGTGGAAAGAGAGCCCGCGACTGCTTTAACCACTTTCGATTTTGAGTGTGCGGTGTCTATGACTTCTTTAACCTTCTCAGCTCTAAGGTCAGGCGTGCACTCCGCAGTTTTCTTGTCGAACGTCCCCTTTATCGGCGTCCACTTTAACGGTTTGGGCAAACTCTTGAAGTCTTTGTTCGGGGGGGTTACTTTGGCGATTTTCACGGCTTTTCTCACCGCTTCTTCGATCTGTTTCTTCTCCAGAGAGTTGGCACGCAATGACCCGATTCTTTTGTCGATGATGACTTTTATCGTCACCCCGCCCTTCTTAGAAGCGATGTTTTGATGGATCTGTGAGTTAGCGTAGCGGGTTAGAGCCGAGTCCACTAAGAATGCAGACACCTGCGCTTGGTCTACTCTCTGCTTCAACGCGAATTCAACGGTGTTTTCAGCGATTTCTACCAATCTTTTCAAAGCCATGCTCATTCTCCCTCCTTCTACTTGATCAGCCCTACCCTGACTTTCTTGAAGCGTGCAGTGCCACAGCCGTGTCCCACGTACATCACTTGCCCTGGCACTCCTTTGCCGCAGTTTGGTGTTCCCCACATCATCCAGTCGTCCTTGCTTATGGCGTCGCATGCGCCCCAGAACTCTGGCGTGATGCCCGTGTAGGTTGGGTTTCTGATCATCTTCTCTTTGCTGCCCTTCTTGACCGTCCAGCCGATTTCGGTGCCGAACTGGAAGTTTAATCGTCTGTCGTCTATGCTCCACGACCTGTTCGTCTGCATAAGAATCCCCTCTTTCGTGTCCTCGACGAGTTCGTCTGCCTTCCATTTACCTGGCAACAAGTTGATGTTTGTCATTCGAATCAATGGCAACGCCATGGGCGAGTCTGCGCGCATGCCCCCGCTGCTCTCTTTCAGCTTAAGCAACGCCGCTGTCTCTCGCGAAGACTGATAATCCACGAATATGCCTTCCTTCACGAGGTACACCCTTTTTGCAAGGGTTCCTTCGTCGTCGTACCCGAACGTGCCTAACCCGCTTGGAACCGTTGCGTCGGCGACGATGTTGACCAATTTCGAGCCATATCTGAGCCTTTTCAGCTTGTCGGGGGTCAGGAAACTCGTGCCTGCGTAGTCGGCTTCCATGCCCAAGGCTCTGTCGAGCTCGGTGGGGTGTCCGCAGCTTTCGTGTATCTGAAGGGCTAATTGATCACCCACAATAATTAGGTCTGTGGTCTTTGAGGGACATCTTTCCGCCTCGAGCAGCTCCGCAGCTTCTTTCCCAACTAGCTTCGCATGCTGAGCCAACTTCAGAGCCTCGAAGAACTCGTAACCGCGAGTTGCGAAGTTGCCGCGGAACGAACTCGGATAAGAGCGGCGTTGCACCTCGCCGTTTTTTATGGCTACAGCCATTATTCCACCACCGCACCAGCGAACGTTCTGGCTGATTTCGGCGCCTTCAGTGCTCAAGAACAGCTTCCTATCCTGGAATGCCCTGAAGAAAGCGTAGGACACTTTGATTAGCTTCGACTGCGCTGCAACCGTGCGCTCTGCGTCCATCAGCCCTTCCATCTTTTCTTCTATCGAAACCTTGAACGGGTCTTTTCTCATGGGCGTTGAATACTTGCCCTTCTTGGCACGCATCTTCGTTAGGGCTACGGCTTTTTTCTTCGCTTTTGCGCTGGCTCTTGCGATTGCAACGGCTTTGCGGGCTACTTCAGTCACCTCTTTCTTCGTCAGGTCCACTGACGCGGCGAATCCCCATGCTCCGTTCGATAGGACGCGGATTCCGAAGCCTCTGGTCTGCAGGAGGTTGACTTCTTCGGGGACGCCGTTCTTCACGGTTAAGTTCTCTTCGAGGATTTCTCCTATTCTTACGTCTGCGTAGGATGCGCCTGCTTTGACTGCTTCATCCAAGCCTTTTCTTCCGAGGTCTGCTGACAATTCTGTTTCTTCTCCTCTCTTTCTATCCTGCTTTAATCTGCACTGCTTTAAAGGATATTAACTTATGCGAATAAACTTGGCAATCGAGCCTGCTACTTTTCGAGGGGTTGGCAGCTTGGACAGACGAAGCTGCTCGTTGAGCCTGTTTTGATTTTTTCTATAGTTGTTCCGCACACTGGGCATGGTTTGCCCTGTTTGTAGGCGATTTTGAATTGCTCCGCTCCGTAGCCACCTTTGTTTCCGTAGAAATCCTTCTCGTATGCTAACCCGCCTAGTTTAACGCTCTCGTTTAGAACTGTCTTTATGGAGTCGTATAGGGCTTCAACCTCTGTCCTCGAAAGCGATTGGATTGTTCGTTTCGGGTGCACTCTCGCGATGAAGAGCATGTCCTGGATGTAGACGTTGCCGATGCCCGCCACATTTCTCTGGTCGAGGACGAAGCTTTTGACGTTGCCCCGTTTATCGTGAAGTAGCTGTTTGAAATAGTCTAAAGTGAACTTTTTGTCCAACGGCGAGACGCCCAATCGTGCGGTCAGCTTATGCTCCTTTAGCATGTTTTCTGGCATGAGGTGGAGGTAGCAGAACCACCAGGCGCGGATGGTAAACCCCGTCTTGTCGTCTAGAGTGAATTTGGTTTGGTATTTTTCTGGCAGCTTGTCTCCAGCGGTGAAGTGGATGACGTCGGCGCCCATGCCTGGGTTAAATAACAGGACATAGCTTGGGCTGAGTCGTATGAAGAGCCACTTTCCCCTGCCCTCGACAGAGTCTATGGTCTTTCCAACCACGGCTTTTTGAAACTTTTCGAGGGGCATATTCAAGCATTTAGGGTTAGCCACCTCAACCCGTGAAACCCGTTTTCCCGCAATCTCTTTGTGTATCTGTCGGCTTAGGACGGTTAGTTCAGGAAGCTCCATGCTGACATATCGCGTTCTTTAGCAAGCTACAGCGATTCTTGTTTTAACAGTTTCTCCTCAAATCGGCACGCGATGCAAAAGAAAAATGGGGCTAAGGGGAAAGCCGTATTTCTATGATTTCTTCCAAGCTCTCCAAATCGTTCATCTTGATTTTTCCGTCTGAAATCGTGTAGAGCACGTTGCCTATGTAGAGAGACCTCTTC
>CAZPDY010000202.1:0-3169 GCA_964585455.1 uncultured Candidatus Bathyarchaeia archaeon
CTACGGGCAGGTAGGGCGCGTTGAAGAGTATTAAGTCGAATTTTTCTTCAGGTTTGAGTGCTACAAACAGGTCGCCTCGACGAGTCTCAACCTTTGCCGCAACGCCGTTTAACTCAGCGTTTTTCTGCGCACAAACCACGGCGTGAGGGTTCACATCCACCGCCACCACTCTACTCGCTTTTTGGGCTGCCAGCACGGCGAGAATTCCACAGCCAGTGCCCATGTCTAAGACCCTTTCGCCCTCGTTCACAGCTAAGTTGTGGGCGAAGAGAAGAGTGTCTTCGGCAGGCTCGTAAACCTCTCCAGAAACTTCAAAAATGCATTTTCCGAAATATACCTTCTTACGTTGAGAGTTCATTGCCTAACACTCCAAAATCTTCAGGAGTCAACTCTCGAACACGCTTGTCTTGAAAGGGCAGGTGGGCAGTCACCATGTCTTTCAACCCATACTTACGAAGGAGAGGCAAAATGGCTTTTCGGACTTTTCTGTTACGCTGCGTGAACAGGGTTCGCACGACTTCTTCGAAGACCTTCTCGTCGTTTACCTTGAAGGGCGGCGACTTCTTGAGCTTTAAGCGCACTATGACTGCGTCTACCTCGGGTGGAGGATAAAACGCCTCTTTAGGGACGTCGTCCAGCAGTTCCACATCAGCACGGTAATACGTGGAGACGGTTAAGCGACTGTAATCCCTGCTTCCTACTGGGGCGTCGAGGCGTCTGGCGAACTCTTTCTGGAAAGTTAGGACGGCGCAGTCAAAAGCACGGTCGAGGAGCCAGAAGAGCAGGGGCGAAGAGATGGAGAAAGGAGGGTTGGAAACTACCTTGTTGAAAGCGGGTACGGTGGCTTTGAGAACGTCGCCCTCTATCAACTCTATGTTGTCCAAGCCGGCGAGCTCGCTCCGCAAAACCTTCACCAGTCTAGCGTCTGCCTCCACGGCGATGACTCTCTTAGCTCTCTGAGCGAGAAGACGAGTGAGAGAGCCGAACCCTGCGCCGATTTCCAGAACAACGTCTGAACGCTCTAAAGACGCGTGAGAGCACATCTGCTCCAGAAAGGTGTCGTCGACCATGAAGCTCTGGCCTAAACGTTTCTTTGGAAGAATCCCGTAGGTACGTATAAGATGCTTTGCTTTTTGGATGAGGCTCATGGAGGCTTCACTAGGGCGCCCGAGTGAACAGCCGGTACTTACTCTCTCCGCCCAGCTCTTCTATGACCCGCTTGGTTATCAGCTTCGCCGGGTCGGGTATGTTGGTGCGTTTCTGCAGGTCCTCGAGGCTTTCGAAGGGTTTTCGGTCGCGCTCGTTGATTATCTGCCACATGTACTTCTTGCCTATGCCGGGGATGAGCTCCATGGCATGCATACGAGGAGTCATTGCTTGAGCGGTGTTGAAGAAGTTGACAAACCACCGCTCCCGCGAGAGAACAATCTTCTCAATAACATTCGGCAGTTCCATCTTCGCGTTCGCGGTTAACTCTTCGAAGCCGACTCTGCCGATGATGTACGTGATTTCCGCCCGTTTTTCTTTCCCGACGTAGACTCGGTCGTTGGGCTTGAGGAGTAAGCCCTCTTTCACGATTGCTTCCAGGAGAGTGAAGAAGTCTTCCCCCACCACTTGGACAACCGCGCCTGGGCGATAGCCAGGCCTCGTGCCTGCGCGACCGTGGGGTAGGAAGTCCAGTACGTAGGCGTGTTCTTCGTATCTCTTCTCCATGCCCTCTTCTCCAGCCTCTTTAACCGAAATAATATGCTATTGTGCGGTGAAAGTTATTATTCCTTTTTCCGATATTGGTTCAAGAATTTTAAGATTTCTGCCAATTTCTGTGTTTCCACAATCTTTCGGCCGCCCGCGAAGAAAACACGAACCTCCTCGATGCTTTCGGGCATGCAGTTGACTACCTGCACCGCCTCCTCTTCTTCGAGTCAGAACTTTTCCACCAAGCCCTTCACGAGTTTTCCAGCGTCTTCTGCGTCTACTTTGGCGAATTTTGCCGTGTAATCGAGGGCGCGGCGTTGAAACTGGTCTAGTTTTTCTTCTCCGATGGCTTCTAGCAGTTGTTTGACTTCGGGTACTGTTAATATTTTCTCTTTCAAAGCTTTTCTGGGCATCTTCTATCCTCCTAGAGCTATGCCTTGAAGGGCTCAAGGTGCTCGGGACGGACTATGATTTCTTTCACTGTCTTGCCCTGTGGGACGTTGACCACGTAGGCTTGTCCTCTGGCGTCTGCTATCATGCCGATTTTTCCGTGGAAACGGCGGTGGGGCATGCCCTTGTGGACGCTCGGGTCCAGTTTCACGACCACTCGGTCTCCTGGCTTGTATTCTCGGAGTATCTTGCTCAGACCCGTCTTGCCCTTCTCTCTCACTCTTCTCCTCAGCAATGAACGGGTTCTGTGACGGTATCCTTTTGCTTTCATTCTTCTTCTCCTGCAATCACTCTCAACACGTCCAACTGGAGAGGCGTGGCTTTGATGCTTAGGATGCTTGATATGCTGGGGTTTGTTCGACCCTCGTCTCCAGTGACTAGTTCTTTTATGTAGAGGCCTCCTTGACAACGCACTCTGATTTTCGCTCGGTTACGTGACAACCTCTTTACTTTTGCCTCATATATGTACTTTTCCCGTGTCAAATCGGCACGGCGATGCAGAACACGACGGGGCGTCTGCTGGCTGATGGCGGTGTTTGACAACGCTCGCTCTATCCTCTTCAACTCCTCGTCAGAAACGTCGCGGACAAACTCTACGATAGTCCGATAGATTTTCTCAGCCGCCTCAGCCTTCTTAAACCGCCTAACCACGCTCTTATCGGCAAAGCGAAGACCACGCACCTCAACTTTTCCCTTCGCGCCCTTGTTGATAGCTTGCCCGAGTCTTCGCAAGTCGAGGAAGCGTTTCTTGGGCTCCTTAACCTCCAAAACGAAGGGACGCCCCGAGCCTAGCATACGAGCGTCTATGTCTTCTCTGCCAGCGCCGTGGAGGGCAATTTCCTTTCCTTCTGTCTTCTTTTTGATTGGTATGCCGATGAGTTCTTCAACGGATTCCTGGTATTTCTTGCCCGTCCAACCGCAGCTTTCGCAGCCCTTCCCCCTGCATTCGCTGCACAGCCAACGCGACTGAGGAATATCACGGACAAGTTTTCTGTACCTGCCAGACACATGTAGTGGGTTCATC
>CAZPDY010000203.1:0-3140 GCA_964585455.1 uncultured Candidatus Bathyarchaeia archaeon
CGCCCGACAGTGCCGCACCGATTGCCAAGCCTTCCCAGTTGAGGCGGGCAACCTCTGTGGAGCCAAAAGCTCCCGTCAAAATTGGGACTTTCATTGGAATTCCAGCAACTTTGGTTTCGATGTTTACGTTGTGGAAGAGCGCCACATCGGAGTTTGCTTCGATGCCGTGGACTTCGAAGAGTGATGCTTGAATGTTCAGGTGGGACCAATCTAAGCCGAAGTCTTTCAGTGCTCCTGCTGTGCTGTAGCCGAATTGTACGGGTTCGGGGTAGAGGGCTTCTCGTCCTCTGAAAGCGGAGAGGCTGATTTCGCAGAGGAAGGGGCAGTCGCGGATGCAGATTGGGCACATGCCGCTGGTGGGGCTGGTGTCTCTGACTCGCGTTTGGGTTCCGGTGGTTGATTTTCCATTTAGGTACGCGCTGTTTCTGTCTACACGTTCTGGCATTTTTTTTCCCTCATTTACGTTTGCAAACTTAGAATATGAGCGATATCGACTGAAAGATTTAAAGATTCCTAAAAAACCACGAAAGAGTGAACAAATGTGAACATAAATCCCATGAGCATTCTTAAGCGCTACTTGAAGCTTATGTTCAAACCTTTCGTAGAGTATTCTCGCCTTTTATAGGTAGAAGGAGAATATCTGCTACCGCCCTTTCTGACTTTGAGAAACGTTCTGTCTTCCTCCTTCGAGAGGTCGATGACAACCTGGGTCATGTGCTCAATGGTGGCGATGAACTCGGGCGGATGGGCACTCTTCACCATCGACCAATAAGCTAAGGTTTCGTAGGCGTAAAGCGCGGGGCAAACGTGGCCGAAGAAATTCTTTACTGCTTCTCGTCCCCATATGTGCTCCATCATCGAGAGGCTGTAGAAAACCAGTCTAGTGCCTGACGTGACGAATTCTCTTTCGATTCTTCCGAAGAAATGGTGAAAGCGTTCTGGGTCTTTTGAGCTTGGGACTTTTCTTATCCATGGTGGGGCTTTATCGTAGAAGTCGCTGAATATGAGTTCTCCTTGCCCTCCAGCTTCTGAGAAGCAGTCGAGAACGAGGAGTTGCTTTTCCCACCCTTTCGGGAGCTGTTTTATGAGGGGCTGGAGGTGAAAAATCAGGGCTTGCGGAGGGTAGATGAAATCAAAGTAGATGACAGAGTTACCCTCTTCGATTCCCTGTTTCACGAAAGCCGCTGCAAACTCGCGGGGAAACGTTCCAGATTCAACCTCCCAAACCACGTTCTCTCCCAGGAAAAGTCCTCCTTCGAGAATGTCGTCGAGCTCTTTTATTCCCGTCGAGTAGCGTTTCGTCTCTCCCTTAACCATACGCGTCCCTTACCCTTCTGTTCGGGACAATTGTTAAAAACGTTTAGGTTCGACTGGAGCATGTACATGGATGTACATTATGGACATAACGTTTCTATACTTGAACATTGCTCAAGACTATCCTCAAGGAGTGAAGAAAAATGTTGAGTCTCGTAGAATTGTCTGCAAAAGAGCTAGGCATGATAAAGCTGATGGCTGACTTCTTCGCTGAAAAACCAGAACTCACCGCCCAACTCGAAAGCTACACCTCAGCACACTACGCCCTAGTCACAACGTACTCTGAACACTTCGGCATCCCGGTGGAAAACGCGTGGAAGATTCTCGAAAACTTGGAAAAAAAGACTAACGAATCCCAGTACCTACAGGTGGAAACCCCGGAACCCATAAGAAAACTGCTGCCGATAGCCCGAAACGAATTAGACATGCTCCGCGTCATGATCGACTACTTCTCAGAAAACCCCAAGATGATTCCAGCAAGCTCGTCCTTCACCGAAAGAAGCGATGTGCTCGCAGACTCTTACCAATGGTTCTATGGGGTGCCCTTGGAAGAAGCAAAAGAAACCTTGGGCACACTGGTGGAGAAACTTCAAACGGCAATTTCTGTCCAAATGGAAACTTTGGCCCCCGTGATTCCCACGCCAAACCCTTACGAAGCCGCCCTTAGACAGCTAGACATTGCCGCAGAAAAACTCGCCCTCGAGCCAGCTATACATGAGCAGCTTAAGCGTCCCATGCGGATTTTCATAACGAACATCCCAGTCATGATGGACAACGGCGGCGTCCGAGTGTTCACGGGAATCCGTGTGCAATACAACGACGCCCTGGGTCCGACTAAGGGCGGCATTCGATACTTCCCCGAAATCACCGTCGACGAGGTTACTGCCTTGGCCGCTTGGATGACTTGGAAAACAGCTGTAGTAGGGCTTCCCCTCGGAGGTGGCAAAGGAGGCATTCGATGTAATCCTAAGGAAATGTCTGCTGGCGAACTTGAACGTCTGACACGAGGTTACACTCGCGCCATGTCAAAGTTCATCGGCCCCTACACAGACATACCTGCACCTGACGTTTACACTGACGCCCAAACCATGGCGTGGATAATGGACGAATACAGCCAGATAGTCGGTTACAACGCTTTCGGTGTGGTCACAGGCAAACCAATCAACGTTGGAGGGTCGCTTGGCAGGAGCGAAGCCACTTCGCTCGGTCTAACGTTCACGGTTATAAACGCAGCGAAACATCTGGGCATAGAGCTCAAGGGCGCTTCGGTGGCGGTGCAGGGCTACGGCAACGTGGGATACCATGCAGCACGGCTCTTGCACGAACTTGGATGCAAAATCATAGCCGTTTCAGACTCGAAAGGCGGAGTCTACAAACCCGAAGGACTAGACCCTGCAAAAGTGCTTAAACACAAAGAAAAGACGGGGGCGGTCTCGGGTTATCCTGGAAGCAACACGATTTCCAATGAACAATTGCTCGAGCTACAATGCGACATCCTCGTGCCCGCTGCTCTGGAGAATCAGATAACGAAGGCTAATGCTGCAAACGTGAAGGTTAAAGTAGTCGCAGAGGGAGCAAACGGACCGGTTACTCCAGAAGCAGACGAGATATTGTTCGAGAACGGCGTCTTCGTCATCCCAGACATCTTAGCCAACGCAGGCGGCGTCACAGTCAGCTACTTTGAACAAGTGCAAAACCAGATGAACTATTATTGGACCGAAATAGAAGTTCGAGAGAAGCTCAAAGCCATAATGGACAAGGCTTTCGAAAGCGTAGTTTCAATGTCGACACAGCAAAAAGTCAACATGCGAACCGCAGCATACATG
>CAZPDY010000204.1:0-3130 GCA_964585455.1 uncultured Candidatus Bathyarchaeia archaeon
CCGTCTTCTCGCCCTCCGTCGCGAGGAGTTCGAGGACTGTGAGCTCGGTTTCGGTCAACGGCTCCAGCGCTTTTTCCCGCCTTATCGGGATGGCTGACTCGATCTTTGTTTCCGACTCCCTCTGGCGAAATCGTTGCTTCTCGACCTCAGCAATCCTCCCCAACAAAGCGTCTTTCATCGACGCAACCTCACCAAGCTTGCCTTCCAAAGCGTCGATGCGAGCCACCGCCTTCTCCAAGGCAGAAAGAGACTCAACCCGCCCCGCCAACGCTTGAACCTCTCTCTTCTGGTCCTCCAACCTCTCGGCGAGTAGCTCATCATGGCTGGAAAGAACGTTAATCTTGCGTGCCGAGGTCTCAACTCGATCTTCCTGCCTTTGCAGTTGCCTGTTGAAGCTCAGGATGATGTCGTCTATAACACTCTTAGCCTTCAGATAACTTGCACGAGCTTCAGCGATTCGCTTCCTGTACAACACGGCGGCTATCAACGTAAGTCCCGACAACACACCCGCAATGATGATCTCAAGCATTCCTAACACCCTGTTGTGACTTCACCGTGATTTGCTGTAACCTCATACAAATCACACTTGAAATCACAATGTTATGGAAAGTCAACTTAAACCTTATGGTGAGGAAATTGTTGACGTGACGTCACAAATCACGTAACCACTGGATACTTTGCCCATTTAAGCATCTGACCAAGAAGCGCAATTTTTTTTGCCTATTAAGAGAATTTAAGCTCATTTTAGAACTGAAAAACAACCTCTATTTTGGCTGAAGTCTAACCTTTGAATATGTGTGATGTGTGACATCACGTCCTTGAAGTCCATGGATTTGACAGATGATTAAGCAACGTTTCGAGCTCTTCGCGCAGCATGCTTATTACCTGTAATTGTTCTTTTGCCCCTTCAGGAGTGTTCAAAAGGTCTCTGTATGCTTCCTTGTAGGATTTTAGCTTGTTTGCCGCCTCGAGATACGGACTGAGACTCGTGCCTTCTAGGACGCCGAAGTAACCCAGAAGAAGGATGGTGTATATTGACTGTATCACGTTTTTTTTAGCTTGTTTTAACGTCCTGTTGAAGGAGCCTCGGCTTATTTCGGTCTTTGTTTGCCTTAATTTGGCTTTTTCTTCGTACTTAAGCTCTTTTGAGGCTAAATTTTCGGCTAAAACGTCTATAAGCAGCGTTTCTATCTGGGTTCTAGTTAAATTGCTATTTTTTGCGAGTATTTTTGCAATGGGGTCATCTTGTGAGCGTTTTAGCCATTTTTGGACGTTTTCTTTGAAGGACAAAGTCCATCCTCTCAACTACACTTGAATTGGATACAATTTTGTATACGGGGGGCATATAGTTTTTGTGGGGAAGAGCATATGTTGAGGGTACATTATTGATTGTCAAACGTAAATGTTTTATGCTAGTATAATTAAAGAAAGTCGAGGAAAATCTCTTGCAAATGCGTAACAAGAAAGCTGAAAGACTCAAAAACATAAAGTCGTCTGGAATTCGCCGCCTTTTTGCGTTGACGCAGCACATGCCCGGACTCATAAACCTTGGCATCGGAGAGCCAGATTTTACGCCGCCTGAACACGTTCTGGAAGCAGCCAAACAAGCACTGGTCGATGGGAAAACCCATTACACATCCTCAAAGGGGATTCCCGAGTTGTTGGAGGCTATTTCGAAGAAATTCATGCGAGAGTATGGCCTTTTGTACAACCCAGAAGAAGGGATTCTAGTCACTGTGGGCGCCACAGAAGCTGTTTCTCTGGCTCTCTTAGCTTTGATAAACCCCGGCGATGAGGTTTTGATACCCGACCCTGGTTTCGTGTGTTACGAGCCTGTGGTGTTTATTGCTGGTGGAACCCCTGTTTCGATGCCGATGCAAGAGAATGATGGGTTCAAGCCCGACATGGAGACTGTGACGTCACTCATCACGAAGAAGTCACGTGTGATAATCCTTAACTCTCCCAACAACCCCACCGGGTCAGTTTTAACCTTCGACGAGTTAGCAGAGTTGGCGAAGCTTGCGGCTGAGAACGACTTGATTGTTCTTTCTGACGAGGTCTACGAGAAGATTCTCTACGACGATGCTAAACACTATTCGTTGGCTACTTTCCCCGACATGCGTGAACGCACCGTCATCGTGAATTCCTTTTCCAAAACATACGCCATGACTGGCTTTCGAGTTGGCTACGCTCTAGGACCCAGAGACCTAATCTCAACCATGTTGCTCGTCCAGCAGTTTATCGTGGCATGCGTCGATGGCCCAGCGCAGTATGCTGCTGCCGCGGCTCTGGAGGGACCACAAGGGTTTGTGTCGGAAATGGTCGCTGAGTTCGACAAACGACGCAGGCTGGTGCATACACGCTTAAGCGAAATCGAGGGCTTCAGTTGTTCTCTTCCGAAGGGGGCGTTCTATGCTTTTCCAAACGTTAAGGCGTTTAAGACTCCTTCTGCCGATTTTTCGGAGTTCCTCCTTAAAGGGGCAAAGGTGATTGTGACACCGGGTTCGTCGTTTGGGAAACATGGTGAGGGCTTTTTGAGGCTGTCGTTCGCTACTTCTTACGAGAAGATTGATGAAGCTTTGAGCAGGATGGAAGGTGCAGTTAAGAAATTTAGGACATAGCTGCTTGCAGCAGTTTTTGGCTCCATGCGTGTCATATCACGTGAACATCACACGCGCGTGATATCATGTGATTTTTCGTGACGTCACAGTCTCTCTGATAACTCCTTCAGTGAAGCGTATAGTTCTGGTCGCAAGTCTCTGAGGGTGGGAACGAAGGCTTCCACCGTTTTCAGGTCTTCGTAGTCACAGTTGCCCAGTACAAGGTCTTCTTCGTCGTATTTTGCTCGGGTGATTACCGCGCCGCTTGGGCTCATGAGGCGACTTCCTCCCCAGAACTGCAGTCCGTCTTCTATGCCGACGAGGTTTACGTAGGCTAAGAAACACGTGTTCTCTATCGCTCTTGCCGTCGTGAGGGTCTCGAAGAAAGCCTTCCTCACGGCTGGGGAGGCTGAGATGCATATCAAGAATTTTGCTCCTTGGAGGCGAAGGGCACGGGTTATTTCTGGGAAGAAGAGGTCGTAGCAGATGGTTATGCCCAGTTTTCCGAGGCTCGTTTCGAACACGGGTGT